>JAPLOC010000089.1 GCA_026692825.1 Planctomycetota bacterium
AGAGTTCCAGTAGAACACGCTCGTCCTTATTGCGAAGGTACGTGATTCCAGTCCGAAAAATCCGCAGCGGGGCTTCGAGTTCGGGGTATTTGGAACCTTCGCGAATCCAGATGTCGGCCCATTCGGTGTCGCCATTCTTGATGCTGGTCTCCAAGTCGGTTGTACGAAAACTGAGTCCCAGTATAGCACCAAAATCTTCAAGGAGGTGCCTTTCCCAAAAGTCGTGAAGTATCGTGGAAACTACCGCACGAATCTCGGGGCGACGAACAATGGTGGCATGAAAAACTGACACAACCACGAGTGTTCGTGCCTCGACGTCGGACTCAACAAATGTTGCTTCGCGAACCGCGTTGAGCAATGAATCGAAGTCACAGCGGTCGCAACCTACGATTTCCCGCAAGACGCGAATCTCATTCCACTTAGGCCATTTGTATTGGATGGCTGCAAACCAGTCTAGAAAGATTGCATCCGAGAAACACATTGGATTTCCCATCCAAGTGGAAACTACAAATCCTCGGGCGGCCAATACGCTAATTTCCGCGATTTGATTGATTACATTCACTGCGTCGTCATGTCGCCTCTGAGCGACGAGTATCGCGATCCGCGCCGTCCAAATCACCAGAATGTCTGCGCTTTCATCGCGAGTGGCGGATACCGTCGCTTTGTCGATTGCTGTGAGTGCTAAATCATATTTCATTGACTGCAATAGCGCATACATTAGCGTCATCCAATCCTCACACCGGTCTGTCGCATGCGCCCGTTCTTCCAGCAGCTCAATTCTCTCTTGCCCAACGACCCCCCGGCGATCTGCATCTTCGATCGCATGGGCCAGGATCTGCAACCTCGGGTCGGGACTCGTCGCGCTTTCGCTCACCGCCTGCCGCAAATGTTCCCGTAGCGAATCGCTCTGCGCCAATGTCAGCATCCGTGTCAGATCGTCCGGCCGATACCAGATTCTCAAAAACTGCACCAGCATCCGCAACGGCTGGCGGTGCGACTGCTTCACTTCCGTTGCCAGCCGCATCAGCGGTTCGGCGAGTTCATACAGCGATTCGCGCCCGCGCTGCGTCCGAACCACGTAGCCCAGCTTTAGCAGCTTCTGCAGTTGCCCCCCGATCGTCTGTTCGGTCGCCAGCAGGTTGCGTGCGATCTCTTTTGGGGTCGTACACAGGTCGAGCGAACAGAGATGTTCCACGATTTGCCGCTGCTGGGGAGATAGCGCTCGCAACCGCTCCTGGTAATAGGGAGTTAAATCGTCGGCCATCAGCTCGAATGGTTCCACCAGTTCATCGAGCGATTGCCGCGTGATCAACTCCGAAAGCACGACATAAATCCGGTGGTTCCCCCCCGCCAGATGGTGTAGCGCCCGCACCCGCGACCGCCCTTCCGGCGTCCCCAGGTAGTCGGCGAGTTCGGTGTCTTGTTTGTGCCGGGCGATCTGTCGTAATAGATCCGCAGCCTCGCCTGCAGTCAGTGGTTTCAGATGAATCGGTTTGAAAAATCCGAAGAACGGACGGTTTCGGCTCGCGACCCCGGGAAAAAGCTGCTGCGACGTCGCCACAATACACGTGGAGGGATGTTCCTGCAAAAACGCCCGCCACTGCTTTTGCCCGATATCGCCCAGCCCATCGAACAGCAGATGCAGGTTTTCGACCAGCAACAGCAAGGTTCGCTCGCGCAAGTCGACAGCGAGTCGCTTCAGCAGATTTTCGCGGATGACTTCCGCCGAGTGATCCAGTTGCGCCTCGAGCCACGCCAACGGAAAATCCGCAGGATACCGCGCCGCCAAGGCGCGATAGATCCGAATCAGGAACTGCGCGAACGACGTGGAAGTTTCGTCTTCATTCAGCCACGCGATCCGCAAACGACTCAAGACGGCGGGTTGTTGGACGACGCGATGGTGCAGCAGCGAGAGGAAATGCGTCTTGCCAATTCCTCGTGGCCCCACGAGCAGGACGTGATGCTTATTTCCGGTCAGCGCGCTTTCCTGGACCTGTTCGAACACGTTTTGAAGCAGATCGTGTCGCTGCACGAAGATCTCTTCCAGCAATTCAGGTTTCGTGCGGCTCGGAGTAAACCGCCAGATGCGCTGTGTGTCGGCGGTCATTGCCTAGAGTCCCCGTTCCAGCGCCCACCAACGGCGAACCAGCGGAAAACGAAACTGATAGGCACCATTTCGGTCGCGAGTCAAATAGTGGTCGCGTTCGAGGAGTTTCAGCATTCGCAACACCTGGTCCCGATCGCCGATTGGGGTCGCGGAATTGAGAACGGGCAGCAGTGAATTCACCGGGACGGGATCGGTATCGTACGACAAGGCATCCAGAATCGCCCGCGCCAGCAACACATCCTGCGGGTTTTTGTAGTAGACCATCAAACGATCGTTGTAGTGCGACAACTCCCAGGGATCGTTGGCGTCGACGAGTTGACGGGCGACGACGTCCTGGATGGACGCCGGCACAGCGGAGAGCTGGTCGAGGCGGAGGCGATTGACGATATGGTGGATGTAAAACGGAAAGCAGTCGGACTCTTCCGCGATGCAGGCAGCGGCGGCGTTCGGGTCGGGGCAGTTGAGTGTTTCACCCGCGATCAAATCGCGGGCCAGGCTTTCCGCGTCGGCTCGCGCGAGTGGAGGGACATCGATCGGGAACATGTCGTTGACAGGTTCGCTGGGGATATTGGCCGCCCGAATTTCCGCGAGGACGTGGTGCAGTCCAATGGAGCCGGTGAGAACCATCCGCAGGTCAGCATGTTGTTGCCGTAAACTTCGCAGTAGATCGAGGACTTCAGCCGCCGCCAGTTGCCCGTCGGAGTGAGCGATGTTCGAGATCATATAGGGGACTTCGTCCCAGCAAAAAAGCAATCGCTGGTTCTGTTNNNNCGCTGGTTCTGTTTACGCTGCTCCCGCAACAGGTCGGCAACGGTTGTTTCGAGCAATTGCTTCCAGGGTCGCTGCGACTTCTTTTGGAATGATTTGAAATCGTGCAGTTCGTAGAACTGCCGGGCGAGATTCAGTCCTTTCATCCAGACCGGCAGATGCGTTTGAACCATCTCGTAGATTGTCTTCGCGAATTCGTCCGCCGTGCGAACCTTTTCGAGGTCTTGAAGAACCGGCAACCATCCCTGCCGAGGCTGAGCGATCATTTTTCGGAGGATGGACGTTTTGCCGATGCGACGTTCGGCATTCAACAAAACGCACTGCCTGTCGAGCTGGTCCCAGATCTGCGCGATGATCTGGTCTCGGCCGTAAACACAAGCCGGGTCGATATTTCCGCCAGGATTCGCCTTCATCCTCGGTTCCCTTGTCGACACGCAAACCCACGTCATTGTTGACGTACGTCAAATACGACGTACGTCACTCTTGACGTATTTAATCCTAGGTTCTGGAACGAACCACGTCAAACGACGAAAAACTCTCGGGGCTATGTGTACAGAAGAACACACAAATTACTTCGCCGCCGCCGCCACGCGGGCGGCCGCTGTTTCCCGGGGGTGAGGCTGCACCGCCCGGCCCGGGAGTGAGGTCAAGACAACACAAATCGTTTCGGTCGCCGGGTCGGCCCAGCAGAGGGTGCCGGTCGAACCGGTGTGGCCGAAGGTCCGTTCGGAACAGCCGGGACTGCCCGAAGCCGCGCCGACGCCAAACCCCAGTCCCCGGGGGGTGATGTCCGCGCCGTTCTGGTTACGGATCGCCAGTTTCGCGGTCGCCGGCCGCAGGGCGGCTCCCTTGGCGAACAGAAACTCCGCTAGGAATCGATCGAGGTCGGCGGCCGACGCGTGTCCTCCTCCCCACGGTGCCCCCAGTTTTCGCCAATAGGAGCTGTTCCAGTCCCAATCGCGAGCGGCGGGATCTCCGCCCCCCGCCTCCGGGGCGGCATGTTCGACCTGACAGGGAACCATCTCCTTCAACGTGAACCGCCCCAACCCCAGTGCCGAGCGAGTCATTTCCAGTGGTTTGAAAATCGACTGCTCGACGATCTCCCGAATCGACGTGCCCGTGATGCGCTCGGCGACATGCGTCGCCAGCAGAATTCCCATGCTGGAGTACTGGTACTTCTCACCGGGGGCGAAACTCAGCGGTGCCCGGATCGCGCCGGCCACAAACTCGGGAAGCCCCGCGTGCCCTTTCCGCAGCTTGTCATTGTCGGCCACTTGATCGGGCATACCCGACACGTGCGTCAACAGGTGCCGCAGAGTCACGCGTTCGCGTCCTTCCCCCACAAACGTTGGCACATATTTCCGCAGCGGGTCGTCGAGGGAGAATTTGTTCTGGTCGAGCAACGTCAGCAGGGCGGCGACGCAGATCGGTTTCGTGATCGACCCCAGCAGGAACATCGCGTCGACCGAAACGTCCGAACCAAACGAGCGCGTGAACGATTGCCCCTTCTGCGAGACATGCAGTACGGCGGCGGTCAACTGCCGATCGCCGACCGCGTTCGACAACACATCCGCCGCCTCCTGCAGCAGGTCGAGTCGCAAAGCAACGAAGAGGCGGGCGTTCAGCGCCAGAGCCGCTGTGGAGGTGAGAAAGTGACGTCGATTCATCGGGGGAAGACCGTTTGTCAGGAGGGAGGGTCAGGCAATTCGAACAGTGTCGCGAGGAATTTTTGGACAGCCTCCACACGCGGCAATTTCAGCATATCGCCCTTAAACCATTGATTGTCCTGGATCGAAGTCTGGATCGCCTTTCCTGGTCGCAGGACACTCGCTATCGCTGAGACGATTGCCTTGTTTTCGATGGGAGTTTTTTCGAGGTCTTCGCTATCGGGAGGATTGAGCGATGGGTCGTTCTTGGCGTTAACGACATGAACCCTGGCGCTCGCCAGCAAATTCGGATAGGTCCGACCAGCACTTTCAATCAGCAAATCCTCGAGATTGCCAGGTTCTTTGTTGTCAGGAAGTACGAACGCACCGAATCGAGGGGTGCCAGCAGTGAACTCGCCCGGCGACCGTGGAAACGCAAATCTCTTGACACTCATTGCGTCACAAAGCGTCGCGTATCGCTTAGACGCCAGCATTTCCCGGTCCGAATCGAGTACGACGCCCACACCAATCAATTCATCAAAACCTGTTTCGATTGCCGCCCGACTCAATTCAAGTGTCTCCGCGAGGCGACTGTCGCCAAAAGCACTGTGAATCGCCAGAAGATGTGATTCACTTCGCAGAAATAGCGGAACGGGTACGCGTTTCAGGAGATCTCCACCGTGTGGAAATGTGTGAGGCACGAGCTTCCTGAGAGGTCCAGTCAATTTGTTCTCCGAATGAACTCTCTTAAGACCGAATGGAGCGAGCAAACAGGCCGCAAACTCCACATCGTGGGGACCCTCCACGACCAGATATCCATATTTCGTCTCGGCCATGGTCTATCTCACATCCAACCCGCGTTCTTCGCGAATTCGTCGCAGCAAATCGCCGCTGAACCGCTTGCCAATCGTTTGATGGGCCTTTTGTTCGAGGTGAATCGTCACCAGATCTTCCATTCGATCGCCGACAGACTCTGCGATCGCGTCGACCGCTTCCAAACTGTGTGTTGTCGCGACAATCTGCACGTCGAGTTCTCGCGCCGCCTTGGCCAGCCACGAAAACACGCTTTGCAACGCACTGACGTGAATTCCCGTCTCGACCTCGTCAATCAGTAGCAATCCTCCCCCCTGAAGCATGTTCAGCGAATTGGCCAGGAGAATGGCGCGTCGCACGCCGTCGCCAAATACAGTGATTGGAGCGACTCCCAACCGCAAGTGGCTCAGATAGATCGCGGGCCGTCGGCCACGGAACGAGGCGATTTGGATGTCGACGATTTCGGGATCGAAAAGCGCTAGCAGGGCTAGAAGTTGTGATCGTGCAGATTTCGACGCTGCGGCACCCGAGAGCAATTGCTGAGACTGCTTTACCACTTGCCTCGTATTGATCTGATACGAGTAGGGTGTCAGGACCTGGCAGGGCAATTGTGCAGACGCCATCGGCGGAGGTCGGCGTCCCGATGGCGGGTCATTTTCCCAAAACTGCATTGTGACCGGAGCGGCGGCCGTGTGACTTGTCGACTCAATCGAATCCCCTCGAGTGTAACCTTCACAAAGGTCGAACGTGTGCGAGATCTCAGCCCCCTGATCCGGTTCGTCAAAATCCACGTCGATCGCGGGGCCGGCAGGTGTGCTGCCGTTTCCACTGGTTTCCCGTTCAACCGGTTCGCGGAGGATGTCCCGGTAGTTGACCGCCAGCTTCCTGAGGGGAAAACGACCATCGCAAGTCATCTCGCAGCACCCTTCATACCGCGGGGGGAGGTAACTCCAGGCCGGGTCGCGGGCGAGAAGCGTGTCGGCCTGGGTAAAACACCAGCGCAGGGACTGAATGCGCGTCTCGTCGAGTCCTCCAAAATCCCGCCGACGGACCATCGTCAGCCACTCCTGGGGATCTTCTGGATTGCAGAGGATCGAGAGTGCCTCCAGAACACTCGTCTTTCCCGAGTTATTCGCGCCGACCAGGAGTGTGATCGCGCCCAAGCCGTCCAGCGTCAACTGACGCAGACCGCGGAAGCCGTCAATCGTAACCCTTTCCAGCGAGAATCTGGACATTCTTGGTCTCCTTTTCCTGATCGCCCCGCAGTGGCTATTGCGGGGCGTCGCGGCTGGTAAACAACGTTGCGTTGATCTCCGTGCCGTTAGTCCACTTTCGTACTTCGACCGCAAAACCTGTCCCCGAACCTACTTCTCCCCCTTCGCCTCCAGATTCTTCAACCGCTGCTCAAGTTCTTCATTCCGGCGTTTCAACGCGTCGATCTCGGCTTGCAGTTTGTCTCCCGACTTCTGTTTATCACGCAGCTTGGTGATTGCCTCGTCGATCGCCCGCACGCCGCGCGGGGATTGTTCCTTCGCCCGGCGTGACTGCAACGCCGCGATGGACGCCGCGTCTCCCAGCGCGACAATCGACTCGATCGCCGCCCTGCGGACTTCCCGCCGTTTGTTGTCGAGCTGGTCGTGCAGCAGCCGCAATGTCTCGGCGTCCCCCGGTTTCATCCGCGCCAGCGCCCCCAGCAGCACGCCACGCCGTTCGGGGGAGAGACCTCCCTCCAGTTGCTTGCCAATCCGGTCGGCGACCGTCGTGTCTTTCAGTTCAATCAGACCGTCGCAGGCGGCCCGCAGAATCACTTCGTTCTGGCTGGTCTGGTCAAACGCCGCCAGCAGCGCGTCGCGGGCGTGGTCGCGATCGATCTGCAACAGCTTTCGCAACGCCTCAGCGACCGTGAAGTACGAATGGTCCTGGGCGATCACGTCGCGCAGAGCCTGTCGAACGTCGTCATGGGGAAAGTTCCCCAGCGCGCTCACCGCTTCCCGTCGCACCACCGCCTTGGCGTCGGTTTTCGCGATCGCGATGAGTGCGGTCCGCGCCGCGTCGGTGTTCAGGCGACCGACCAGTTTCACCGCCTCCTGCCGGACCGCCCAGAAGGAATCGGTCTGCGCGGCCTTCAACAAAGCGGCGGCGACCAGCGGTTCCTCCCGGTTGTCGGTCAATCCCTGCACCGCCTGCACCCGGCAAACCACATGTTTGTCGCGGGCGAGCTGATCCATCAGTTCTTCTTTGCTCTTGTTGAACGTGAGCTTTTTCAGGATCCAGTCTTCCGGGTCGAAACAGACCCGCGTCGGCCGGTCGTCGACGTGAAAGTGAAACGTCTCGTCGGCTTTGGAAATCATCACCCGTTTCGTTTGTGTTTCATTCGGCAGCGCGATTTCAAGATCGACCGACGTTCGGAACAACGGCGTCACGGCGTCGACAGGCTGGGTCTGCTTGATCGTGACACGCACATCTTTCGCCTTGTCATCCCAGCTCCAGTCGACCGTGAACTCGGGGTAACCCCCCCGATACAGCCACTGGTCGAAGAACCAGTTCATTCCCGCACCGGTCGCCTCTTCAATGGCGATTCGCAGGTTCGCGGTCTCGACCGTGCGGAACTGATTGAGATCGGTGTAATGCCGTAACGACCGCCAGAACATTTCGTCACCCAATTCGTATCGCAGCATGTGCAGCACGCGCCCCGCTTTGGGATACGAGTGACCGTCGAACATATTGTTCGGAGTGTCGTACTTGTAGTTGACGATCGATCGCCGGTAACTGGCGTCTTCGCCGCGAAACCCCTCGGCTTCGCGATACCGCTGCCAGATCGCTTCATCGATCCCTTCGTCTTCTTCGGTCCACAGCGTGGCGAAATAGGTGGCGAAGCCTTCATTCAGCCACAGTTCGCCCCAGTCTTTGCAGGTGACCAGGTCGCCCCACCACTGATGGGCCAGCTCGTGCGCCACCAGATTGATGCTCGACACGTCGAGGTGGGCGCGGGCGTCGTGCAGCATCGACGCAGATCTGGGCATACTTCGGCCAAGGATACCGATACCCAATCTTCTCGCTGAAGAACTTCAGCATCGCGGGAGTCTTTTCAAAGCTGCGGGGGGCGTCGGCGAGGCGTCCCCGGGGGACGTACGACTGCACCGGAATTCCATCCCACGCCTGCTCCAGCACTTCAAAATCCCCCGCGACCACCGACAGCAAGTACGGGGAATGCGTCTTGTTCTGTGACCAGTGCCAGGTGGTCGTTTTGTCGCCGTTGGGTTTCTTTCCTTGCAGGGTTCCGTTGGACAGCACCACGAAGTCCGAGGGGACGGTCGCCACGATTTCGCTGGTGAGCCGATCGTTCATGGAATCGAGACAGGGGAACCAGCAGCGGGCGAATTCAGGTTCGCTTTGCGTCCAGACCATTTTCGGCTGGCTGGGTTCGCTGGCGTCGGGGATCACAAAGTGCGCCCCGTTGGTCGGCTTGGTGACGGTGTAGTCGATGACCAGTTCGATCTTCTGGCCGGCGGGATATTCGCGGCCGAGTTGAATCGTGAGCTTGTTCGCCTGGTGGTTCGTTTGCAGTTTGGTCGGCTGTTTCGCCATGCTCTCGGGAGAGAGGAACACGTCGCCAATTACCATTTCTTCGGCGTCGAGTTCCACCGAACTGGCGGGGGTCAAGAGCGTCATCTGATGTGTCGCCCGCCCCTTCATTTCCTGCTTGTCGAAATCGAATTTGAGGTCGAGTTTGACATGCTGCTGATCGATCGCCCGGCTGCGCACCGAACGAGCCGGCTGTGTGAACGGCCCCACACGCTGCTGACCCCAAACGGGCGACGCGGGAAGCGAAAGACCCAGAGCCAGGGTCGCGCACAGGAGGATTTGTGTCGCCAGTTTCGGAATCACGATGGTTCGTTCCGGGGAGTTTGCGAGAGGTGGACCGCGTGAAGTATAGAGATTAGTGGGCGGTCGACGCGAAGCAAGACTTGGGGGACGGGATGCGTCGCCAAGATGGGACCTTATGCCGAGCCCGGCTCCACTGGAGACATCTCGCACTCAAGACGACTGCCCCGCGAGCCGGATGGGGTCTGGGGACTGTGGCGCAATGAGAGGCGATGTTTTAATCCTACGTCTTCATCATCGAACGCGAACTGCTTCGCGACGGGCGCGGCTCGGGTTCGTCACATCGAATTCGACCGCGTGCAGAAAAAACCGCAAATATCAGCTCGGTCGGTCATCGGTATCCACATCGCGCCGCATCACCGCAGACCAGGTGAACTGTCGGCCGGCGTGGTCGTCGCCCCGTTCGATGACCAAGGACAATAGACCGGCGAGCAGGACGCCGGTGAGGCACGGGAGCGCGATCGCCCAATTGGGGGAGAGGTCGTAATCGGACCGGGTGAGCGGTTTCCAGTAGCTCCAGATGACCGAAACGACAATGGCGATACCGACCGCCGTCAACGCCGACCGCGCCGTCGCCCGTGGGATGAACATCCCGATGAAGAACAGCGCCGCCAGGGGTCCCAGGAAGAGATTGAACGCTTTCGGCATCAGGTCGACGATGTTCATCTCGAATTCCTGCGAAACATACGAGATCCCAAGGGCAAAGCCCATGCAGACTGTCCCCAGAGCCACGGTCAGCCAGCGGGCGATTCGCAATTGCCGACGTTCACCCGCTGCCGGATCGACCATCACCAGATCGTTCGTGGCGACGGCGGCGATGCTGTTCACCCCCGCGACCAGGGTCTGCATCGCGTCGCAGAGAAAGTTCGCGAGAATCAGGCCGGCGAATCCGATGGGGAGTTCGTGCGAATAGAAAAACGGCATGAGCTTGTCTCCCATCGACCGGGCGGTCATATCGGGAGCGAGCCGTTCAGGGCGTTTGGTGTAGTAGTGCAAGAGCGCCAACCCCGACAGCCCCAGCAGAATTCCAATCGCCAACGCCGACGCCATGTTGACGACGTAACTCTGCAAAGCGGCTTTGACCGTTGGAGTCGACGAATACCGCTGCAAAACCACTTGATCCGAAGCGTGCGTGCAGATCTGCCAGAAAAACGCGTTGATCATCACGGTTCCGATCGTCATGCGCACCCGCGGGTCGAGACTGAACAACGGCGGTCGGGTGTGATCTTTCGCGACGGTTCCCGCCGTCTCCCACCAGCCGAGCGGCCCCTCGCCGGTCGTCCACCAGATGAACGCGACAATCACAAACGCCCCACCGAACAGCATGATCGCCTGCAACACATCGGTCCAGATGACCGCTTCGAAACCGCCATAAAACGCGTACAACGTCGCCGCCAGCCCCAGAATCACAATCACGTAATAGATGTTCCAGCCCGCCATGCTCGCCAGCGCCAGCGACCCGGTGTACATCACCATCGAAATCCAGCCGAGCCGCAGCAATAAAAACAGCGTACTCCCCACGATTCGGGCCGACCGATTGAATCGCTGCTCGAGGTAGCCGTAGGCACTGGTCAACCGCAACCGCATATAAAACGGGATGAACAACGGCACGACCACCATCATCGCCAGCGGCCACGCCAGGTACATGCTGAACACGCTCGCGCCGTTCTTGATCATCTCCCCGGTCAGCCCGAGATAGGTGATCGACGAGAGCAGCGTGGCCATGATGCTTAAGCCGACGGCGAGCCACGGCATTCGGCGGTTGCCCAGAAAAAACGTGTCGGTTCCCGTCTGTCGGCGGGCTGACCAGACAACAATCGCCGCTGTCGCGATCAAATAAGCCAGCACCATCGCGTAGTCGAGCGGGTGCAGGCCGACTTGTGGGGAAACTGCTTCACTGGCGGCCAGTACAAAGGTCACGCTTCAGTCTCCAGGCGAAGGAATCGGAACCGGCTGATGTTAACGCGGTTCACCCCCGACGGGAAAGCGGCTTGGCAGTTTGGCAGAGGGAGTACCGCGGGATATGCTCCTCTCCGGTTCCCGTTGTAACGATTCCGTCGAACATACCGTCATGCAGACCCTCATTTCCGAAGACCAGTTGCGCGAAGGGATCACGAAGTTCGCGCGGCGGATCGACCACGACTACGCCGGCCGACCCCTCACACTCGTGGCGCTGCTCAATGGGGGTGTTGTCTTTCTGGCCGACCTCATTCGGCAGATCAAAATTCCGATACAGTTCGAAACCATCCGCACATCGAGCTATCGGCACGCCGCCACTTCTCCGGGTGAGTTGTGGGTCGATCCGCACGCCCATCCAGCGATTACGGGCCGGCACGTGCTGCTCATTGACGAC
>JAPLOC010000090.1 GCA_026692825.1 Planctomycetota bacterium
CGACGCCGCGGTCTGGATGTCTTCGGCAGAGTTGAGTGGAGACAGATTGAAACGCCGTATCGGAAGCAACTGCTCGCATGACTGTGGTGTCAAACGACGGGTGCCGCTTACCGACCTAACCGCCGGCTGCGCCGTCGGGCGCGACGCCGCAGGAGCGTCGTCGCGACAAAAAGGGCGTCGTCGCGACATGTGGCGGACGGCGTTCCTACGACGCCGCGGTCTGGGCGCCTTCGGCAGAGTTGAGTGGAGACAGATTGAAACGCCGTATCGGAAGCAACTGCTCGCACGTCGTTGAAGTCCAATGACGGGTCGCGTTTACCGACCTGGCCGCCGGCTGCGCCGTCGGGCGCGACGCCGCGGAGCGTCGTCGCGACAATAAGGGCGTCATCGCGACATGTCTCGAATGGCGTTCTTGACCTTTTCGAATCGCCTAGCGCTGAGCGGTGCCTGTGCCAGTTGAAAGACCGTCGGGCAACGGTCGGCATGTAAAGTCCGTGCGAGTCCGCAAATTGAGGCCGGGGCGTCGTAACCGGCGGCGACGGCCGCGACACACTCCGCCGCGTGATGTTCGGGAAGGCATCCCGCCGTCGAAAACAACAGGACACAGAGATCGTCGGCCCTTCGGTCGTCGTGTGAAAGATCCGCTCGATGCTGTGTGTCGAAATCAATCCAGCCCGCAGTCTCAGCCGCCAGGTCGACAATCACATTGTCGCAGGTCGCATCCCCGTGACTGAACTGCGAATCACAGAATGGCAGATCAACAACCGGCAAGGCGTGAAGTCGCCGCAATGCGGCCGCCGCCAGTTGGGAGGCTGCGAGCTTTTCTTCAATCGACGCCCCGGATGCGAGAATCTGGCGAAGACTGGATCCCGATTCCCACCGCATGGTCAGCGCCCGCCGGTCCGGATCGATGCCGACCTCCCGCGAAAGCGCCTCCGCAACCAACTGCTCGCGTCGCAGCCAATCCCGCGCGGAGAGGACACGCGAAGGGGCTCGCTGCACAGCGAGATACAGGTTGCCAATCGGCAGCAGCCATTCACTCAACGGTCGACGCGACTTGCGCTGCCAGCCGTCGGAGGAGCCATCACCACACGACCAGCGATGCAACCGAACCGCTTTCAGCAGCGCTCCCAGACGACGTCGGTAAACATATCGCAGCCGCCACCAGACCCCTGGCGATTCAGCGGATACGGTCGGTGTAGTGGACTCGGCCGGCATGATCGAGAATCGCCCAGACGTATTTGAAAAAGGTCCGCAGATATCCAAACCGCTGTCGATCCATGCGTCGGCTCGACGTGAGCGCGACGATCGAACGATCATAGACAAATCGCCCGGGACGGGCGCGGTAAACGCTCGCCAGAATCGGCCACTCCTCTCCAATCGCCACCCCTTCGTCGAACGGGCCGAACTCATCAAACGCGCTGGCGGTGCAAAACATGCAGGCGGGCATCGCCTTCGCTTTCGGCAAAGGGAGCCTGCGAACATGTCCCCAAAACTGCCACCAGCACCACGCTCGAAAGCCGCCATCGAGTCCTGCCAGCGCGGTGATGCCCGCCTCTTTTTCTCCGGAGTCGCAATGCGTGACCATCCGGGAAATCGCCTCGACCGGAATCTGGGTGTCGGCGTCGACGAACACCAGAATCCGACCGTGCGCGTGTCGCCGACCATGGTTGCGGGCCCGGGCCGCTCCCCGAGCGCTGAATCGCACCGGACGGACCGCCCGTTGGGCCGCGTAGTGTTCGAGCAATGGCCACGTACCGTCATCGCTCTCATTGTCGACGACAATAATCTCCGCCGCTCGGGGTTCTCCGCCAATTGTACCGTGGAAATGCTCGACAGCCCGCAGGGCCGCATCCAGAGTCCCCGTCAGCCAACGCTCTTCATTGCGGGCGGGAATGATGATCGATACGTCAGGTCGGGAGAGATCGCTTCGAGACGATACAGATCCCGGCTGACGTTCAGTCCGTGCCATTCTTGAGGCTCCCAGGAGTGGATGGTTAGGCCAGCTTGCGCGAACAGAGTTCGGAGTTCCGGATGTGAAAAGATCCGCCGCGTGTCGAGCGGGCAATCTTGAGGAGGAATCACACGCATCCACCGCGCCAGGCGAAACGCCAGACTCCCCCACACGAATCCGCGCAGTCGGAGCCAGAATCGTCCCCACGTACCTTCATACGTCGACTGCAGCACGATCACTCGACCTTTGCTGATCCGCTTCGCCTCCCGCAGCAATGACAGCGGATCGGCAGGGTATTGCAACACGAACAGCAGTGTGGCGACATCATAACCTGCCTCGGGGGCGGGGATCACCGAACCGTCGAAAAGCGTCGGACCGTCACCAACCCAATGCAGGTCGGCGACGTCGAATTCGTCCACGGTGAGGCCCGGTTGCTGCCGCCATATCTGGGCGTTGTGCCCGGTTCCCGAGCCAATGTCGGCAATCCGCCCGGAGGATGGGAAGTGAACGGCGAGCCGACGGGTCAATCGTCGCGCGCGGTGACGCATGATCCAAGATAGCAGCGACTTCATGCGGTCTCCCGACGGGAGTCCGCAGACATTAACCCGGCGAACCGCACCGCTTGCCAGCCGGCGTTTTTGAGCTGACGGATTCTTGCGACGGCGGTGGCGACAGATCCGCGATCGACATCCGCCGGATGCAGCACAATGACGGGGACCGCGCGCGGCGTGATCAGTCGAGAACACGTTCCCAGTTGCGCTCCCAACCGACCAACCAGCGGCAATCGGCCCCAGTCCCAGGAGTAGGTCGCGAGCGGAATGCTCAGCGGCTGACTCGAATCGAGTCTGCGGAAACCAACCGAGTACTGTATGCCGGTCTCCCGCAGTGCGGCGAATCCGCCGGGAAGTTGCCAAGCGGGGGGAACGAACCCGGTGATCGGCCTGCCGACGATCTCCTCAAGTTCCGATCGACCGGCGGCAACGCGCGCCACCACGTCGCGTGGCGGGAGTCCCGCCAGTTCATCGGCACGACCGGTGATCAGCGACACCAGCCCGGGTCGATATTCGCGGCGGTGGGTCCAACCATGGAGCAGTATCTCGGCGAAACAAACGGTCCACCGCCGCCAGTGAACCGAATTGTCTGATGCCGGCGGAATCGCGTGCCAGCGGGGGACGAAGGCGCCGGCAAGCGAGTCATTCACCTCGGGCGAAACCGTCTCGAGAATGAACTCGATTTCCCGACGGAAGACCGGTGTGACGTCATGTACAATGACGCAGAATTGTTTGTCGAAGGGGACCGTGATGGCGACGCCAGGGCTTGTTGGAGTGGACGTGAATACTTGGGGAGGGTAGCAGTGGCAGGATTACAAAAGAACGGAAAGAGGGATGAGAGGCGAAGAGGAACCGGTCGGTCAGAGGAAGTCGTGTCACAATAGATTACGAAGCGACTCAATGACATTTGATACTTTCTTATGAAGACAAGTCAATGTTCGTACAGAGCCGCGCACGCAGTAAGCGGTTATCGACGACCGCTTACTGCGTGCGCGGCTCTGATGCGATGGCTTTCGTAAACGTGCCGGCTTGTCGGCACCACGCGGGGCACGTTCGGCGTTCCCTGGTTGTCGACGCTGGTGACCAGGCCGTTGGCGTTGCACGTGGAGGCGTATGCCGAGGCGTTGTCGCTGGCGGCGGTCAACCGGGTGGCGACGTCGTACGTGTACGCCAAAGTCACCCAATGAGTCCTGAGCCTTTTGTCCGACAATTTACAGACTTGACTTCAATCACAACCGCATGGAGATTCACGAATACATTCAATTGCCGGCTCCCAAGACGTTGCCCGGCTTCGAGAAATGGAAGGGACTGCGCGCGATCGGCGTTGCGATAATGGTACAGGGAAAAAGTGAGCGCTGGACCAAGCGGCGCGACGCTTCGATCTGGCGAACGGATCGTCGATAAACACTAAATCACGGTCAGGACGACGGCGGAATTACGCCACTACAATAGTCTTCGCCACCGGCTCAACCCGTGCCGCCCGATCGGCTGGCCGGGTCCAGGGGGACGACAACTGCACCACCACCGAAATCGCGGCACCCCAGCATACGCCCCACGGCTGATTGAACCGGAACAGGAACGGTAACAGCCAGGCGAAGGCCGCTGTCCCCGCAACCGTCCAGATGCTCAGTCGACGGAGCCGGAAGCTGTCGGCCTGCGTCCACCACTTCCGCATTCCAAACAGTAACACGAAGTACGCGAGGTACCCCGCGATCGGCGTGGTGCCATCCTTCGACGTCAAATCCCATTTCCCAAAGTGTTCGAAGAATCCCCTGAACACCGAATCGACCTTCAATTGCAGCAACAGCTTTTCCTGCAGCCACCACACACAGAACCCGACAGCCGCTGCCATTGGCAGACCCACAACCCACCGCGCCTGCGACTGCTCGCCGTGCCCCTCGGTCAGCTTTGCCGGCACGATCACCGCCCAGGCACCCAGTATCGTTGTGAAAATGAAAAAGGCGGCATGATTGGAATCGGAGACAATGCGTTGCGCCATCGGTACGTCGGCGAGGTACTCCTGGAATGCTCCAATCAGGCTCGTCAAAACGATGGACCACACGACTGCGAGCGTTAAGGCGGAACACAACTCTCGTGTGCGATCGCGCCAACTCAGAAAACGGAGTGTCTCAGGCCCATAGCCCTTGGCCGGCTTGCCTTTCGCCGACACCGGCTCCACACGTTCCCGCTCGACCGGAACCGGTTCCGGAACGCGTCGGTCCACCGTGTCGGCCCGTCGCTCGAAATAGTGGGTCTTGTCGTCGGCTCGGTCGATGTCACGTCCGCCGGTTCGGTTCAACGACCGACGAGGTGGCAGCGGAGGTTGCGGCCGGGTCCGGGAGCGATCGCGAGACTGACCAGCCAACCGGCGCTTGCGGTTCACCCAAAACGCCAATGCTCCGATGACAAACCAGGTAGAAAAACTCGGTATCCAGACTGGCACCACGCCCTTCGCGGAGCCCAAGGTCAGCATGGGAAAAAGAAAGATGCAGGTCACGACAATCGCGACAATCAACACTGGATTGGTCTTCAGCTCATGCCCAAACTGTTTCCAGAACCCGGGTTTCGCCGGGGGTCGGGTCACGGGTTGTGACCTGGGGACAGGTGTTTCGCTTCGCACGACCACGGGGATTGGTGTCGAACGGACGTCCCGCGACTGGTCGATCTCCAGCCGGACCACATCCACAAAGTGCGATTCCGGGATCTCGAGGGCCACCGCCTCGCCGCGCAGCGCCCCTTGAAATTCCCGAGCGAGCTGCAACACCCCGGTCGTTCGCCGCTGCGGATCCTTTTCCAACGCCCTCGCGACGACCGGACGGACTGGACCGGGAAGTCGCGACAGATCGGGATGCTCGGTCAGATGCTTCATCAGAATCTCAGCGACACTCTCTCCGTCAAACGGGAGCTTGCCGCTGATCATCTCGTACAGCATCACCCCCAGACTGTAGACGTCGAGTTCGCAACCGTACTTGCCCCGCGCGACTTCCGGGGCCATGTAATACACCGTGCCGACGCTCTCTGTCTGGGCACTCCTCCGACTGGGAGTGATGAACTTCGACAGCCCGACATCCCCCACTTTGACGATGCCGTTTTCGCTGAAGACATTCCCCGGCTTCAAGTCGCGATGCACAATCCCCCGGTCGTGGAGATACGCGACCCCTTCCGAGATGCCCCGCAACCAGTGTTCTACTTCAGATAACGGCAGTCCATTCGGATGTTCCGAGAGAACGGTGTCCAGACTGGGGCCGGCGACGTATTCCATCACCACCCAGTCATCCCCTTCCGCGTCGGTTCGAATGTCGAACAGCGCGACGAGGTTCGGGTGCTTAAGATTGAGGCACTGGCGAATGCCGCGCAGTTCGATCTGTTGATTGTGCTGCAACAGCTTGAGCGCGACTTCCTTCCCCGAGTCGGCGATTCCGTAATAGACCTCGCCAAACCCGCCGCGATCGATCGCACGTTTGATCTTATACCCGGGGAGCGGGGTCGATTCGGGTGCGTAGGCGAATTTCATGCGAACCGTTCCACGCGAAATCGCAGGTCGGTGGCGCTCACGATCGTTCCCTCGACCAGAATTCCCCCTTCAGGAGAATGTCGGCCGTCCAGAAACAAATCTTCGCGCCCTTTGACCCGCAGGTTGCCATCCCGGCGGAAAAGCAGCAGCGAACTGGGCCAGGCGGGACAGCGGATATGATTCTCCGCCGACGGTCCCATCAGGCAGGTATCGCTCATCAGCACCACACCGTCTGCCGCCGACGCGGGGCGGTGATCGCTCAGGAACTCCAGCCGGGCCGAGCCACTGACCACCGACGGAATTCGAAACCGCAGCCGGACCGAAGCCCCCAGTTGCAACTCGGCCCCATCCGCCAGATCACACTTCTCATTGACCGGCCGGCCCCCCACCGAAGTCGCCGCGTGAGCGTGCAATACGTACCGTTCGCCACTCCGCAGAAATGTGATATGTCGACGCGACAGATTCGCCAGCAGCGGCACATCCGCCGCATTCACCCCGGTGCTGGGCCCGCCGATCGCGACCATGTCTGCCAGACAGACGACAAAGGCCCCGACCTGGTCGATCCACAAGGTATAACTGCCCGCGGGGGTGAACATCGCCGTCGCACCCAGCAGATCCTCTTCAGCCGACATCGTGGCGTTCCCTTCCAGAAGCATGTCAGACAGTGCGGTGGCCATAGTATCGGTTCGTTGCTGGAGGAGTTCCGGTAGCTGTAACGGACGCGACCTGCGGTTGGATCAGTGGCTTTGACACACGTCGCTATTGGACGGGCCTCTGTCCCGTCCAGAGGCGACCAATCACCCCACGACTTTTCGACACTGTCGATTGAAGCGATCCGGTCGCATGTTTGCCACAGCCGGTTGCAGTTCCGCTTCGCGGGAACCCCAACTGGAGCGACGCTGCGGAGCGTCGTCGCGACAAAACCGACAGCCCCCCTTCGCAGCACGGGTCACCGCGGGTCTACGACGCGCGGTTTTCGCAGGTCGTGGCCGCGACCGCCCGTTCGAGTCGGTCTCCCGCCCTTTCGATCGCTTCGGTTGTGAGTCCGCCGCGTGACGTCGCTGCGAGGACCCTTTCAATATCGAGAGCGGACATTCCCCGTTCGATCATCGCGTGCTTCAGCGACATTTCCCATTCCTTCACCCGAAATTTCGACCAGTAGTGGGCCAGGGTGGGGATGAGAATGACCGCTGCCAGAAACGAATAGACAACCTCTTGTGTGACGACCACGGTAGCGTTCCTCGGTGGCACGGACGAGATGAATGGTTTTGAGAAGCGGAGCAACGCGTTGTATTGTACCGCAATTCCCTGAGTGCGCACGAAGAATCCGGGTCGCCCCTTTCAGAGTCGACCCGGATTCAGGTACGGGTAGTTAGCGGCCGTTCAGTTCGGCGACCCGGTCGCCAGGAGCGGCTTCCGCCTTCTTCTCACCACCACGATCGAAGTATTCGTCGATCTGTTGCGAGAGATCGTTGGGAACCGAAGCCCCGACGTCGACGGGAATCAGTCCCGAGAACTTTCCTTCCGAATCCAGCAGACGGGTCTGGACATCGAGCTGCTTGTTCAGCTCGTTGATCAGGCCCCGGGCACGGGCCAGGTTGGAGTCATCCAAGCTGAACTTGCTGGCGGTCTGGGCGGCCTGGACCTGCTTGACGCGGGCGTCCAAGTGTTCGATTTCCACTTCCAGCGTCCGCTTTTCATTCAGCATCGCTTCCAGCTTCTCGCGAGCCGCCACCAGCGACTTCTCGCGCTGATTGCGAATCTCCTGCTTGCTGGCGACCGTCGCTTCCGCAGTCTTGAACCGCTGGAACCGCTGGTTCAGATCCTGCTTCACTTCCGTCGCCGAGTACTTGCGGCTCGCGTACTGGTAGGTCGACTTGTTGAGGTCAAGATCTTTCCGCAGGGCGAGAATCTCTTCCTTCTGGCGATTGAGCCCCGCCTCGGCGGAGGCGATTTCGCGGTTCAGGTGATCAATGTTCACCTCTTCCTCGGCGATCACGTGCATGCAGGTCCGAATCTCAGGAACGAGATTCTCGACCATGTCACGCGCCCGCTGGATTTCAAACTCGACAGGAACCGTCGACTTCATCGCCTGTCGAGCTTCCGTGCCAACCGTGCGGACGTAGCTGAAGAACTCCCGTCCACAGGCCATCACACCCAACACGCCGACGACCGCCAATCCGATAAGTGACTTCTTGACCATGACACAACTCCTTGATGAATTGGACTTTACGTCCCACTGTGTGCAACTGTTCTGGCGGCCAGTCGACCGTCCACACTGGGTAATTCGTCTCCGTGCCAGAATTATTTTCAATTTTCCGAATTTTCTTCCGACGGCGGTCCAACTCACACCGAGGGCGTGCTACTGCCGCAACTGATCCAACAACGTTGGATCGAGGATTTCCTTGTCCCGGGCCAGCAGCAGCGCCTTCGACATCACTTCCGCCGTCCGGGGATCGTCGTCGGCGAACGGCAGGAAGAGTCGGCCACGGTGCTGGGCGTGGACGGGCACAATGCACAACGATCCCCCCGGCAACCGATGCACGACGCCGCTCCCCAGGTGCAGACTGTACTGCGCGTAGTGGCCGGTGATGACCGCGTGGCTCCCTTTGAACTTCACGTTCTTCAGCCCCAGGAGCTGACTGGTCTCCTTGAGCAGCATCGCCCGCATTTCGACCGTCGAAGCACTCGCTTCGGGGTCGACTTGCCCGACATGCGCCACGCTGACGACCAGGTCGAGATCGCGCATCACCTCGCTGAACAGAACCGGCGGCACCTGGGCCAGCTTGAGCGGCTTCCATTCGTCCCGTTTGCGGAACTCCACAGTGTCTAGCGTCGGACCTTCGACTTCCAGGGGAGTGGTGAAGCCGCTCTTAAAACCGACCGAGACGGTCAGGCCGGCGTCGTGGAATGTCTTGAACACGCCGTCGGCGGTGTTCCAGCCCCGATGGCCAAACAGCGCCATCGCCTGTCGCTCGTTGAGCTGCTGCCCGGCATACCGGCTCGATCGCGTTCCATCGCTCTTCTCTTGTTTGGTCAACAGATAGAGCTCGCGGAAGACCTGTTTGAACGGCTGGACGCGTTCGGCGGCGAA
>JAPLOC010000091.1 GCA_026692825.1 Planctomycetota bacterium
CCCAAACGCTGATACCGTCGCGCGTCGGCGAATTCGATTTTCCCCACTTGGTTTTCGAGGATCATGTTGCGACTGCTGACGGCTGGTGAATCGCATGGCAAGGCGCTGTTGGCGCTGGTGGACGGGTTTCCTGCGGGTTTGACCGTCGACACGGCGGCGATCGATGTCGAGCTGCAACGCCGACAGGGGGGATATGGTCGTGGCGGCCGACAGAAGCTGGAAGCCGACACTGTCGAGATCCATTCCGGCATCTGGCAGGGGAAGACCATTGGCAGTCCGCTCGCGTTGTCGGTCTCGAATCGCGACAGCAAACTCGAACGGTTGAAGGAACTCGAGCGACCGCGCCCGGGGCATGGCGATCTGACCGGAGCCATCAAATACCTCGGTTCCATTCGCGGAATTCTGGAACGGGCCAGTGCCCGGGAAACTGCGGTCCGGGTGGCGGCCGGGGCGCTTGCACAGCAATTGCTGGGGCAATTCGGCATCGCAGTGTTTGGCTATGTCGTGCAGTTGGAACAGATTGCCGCCCCGCCCCAGCCGGGTGAATTCGCGGCACTCAAAGCGCTGCGGGATGCCAGTCCCCTGTACACGTTGAACCCCGAAGTCGATTCCCGGCTGGTGACCCGTATCGACGAGGCGACAGCCGCTGGCGACACTCTCGGAGGGCTGGTCGAAGTCCGCGTCACCGGACTCCCTTTTGGATTGGGAAGCCACGCCCAATGGGACCAGAAACTCGACGGCTTGCTCGCGCAGGCGGTGATGAGCGTGCAGGCGATCAAAGGAGTCGAGATTGGCTTGGGTTTTGAGGCATCCCGCCGGCCCGGTTCGCAGGTGCATGACGAGATCGCGTTTGATCCCGCCCGTGTCAATGAGCCGACGTTGGGTTACGTCCGCAAGACGAACAACGCGGGGGGGCTGGAAGCCGGGATGACCAACGGTCAGCCTTTGGTCGTGCGGGCAGCGATGAAGCCGATCAGCACACTGCGTAAACCGTTGGCGTCGATCAATCTCGACACCAAGGAATCGGAGACCGCCGCTTATGAGCGGAGCGATGTCTGCGCCCTCGCGGCGTGCAGCGTCATCGTCGAAAGCGTCGTGGCGTTCACTGTGGCGCAGGCGTTTTGTGAGAAGTTCGGACACGACAGTCTCACCGAGATGACCGCGCGCTACGGCAAGTTCCTCGAGTTGGCGCGGGAACGTTAATCGCGGACCAGGGTTCAATTTTGGGTTTCGCGCAACCTTTTCGTGAATTCGAACCTCTCCTTTGAGAGCCGCGCACGCAGTATGCGGTCGTCGATCACCGCTTACTGCGTGCGCGGCTCGATTCCAACGCCGTCGTGTCGGTCGCGGGAAATCGCTTGTCTGTTGAGTCGCGTTGTTTGCGCTTCAGCCAAAAGCAGGTCGAGACTCAGTCCGATACAATTCCCGCTCGGGCATTTCGAAGAAGTCGCTTGCGTTCGTTGCGGGACGCCCGTTTCCACTCAGGTGTTTGACGCAGTTCTTCCTCGGTTCTTCGAATCGGAGGTGCGCCGGCGACCTCGGCTTGAGGCGCGCTCGGTCTCTCCGAATGCGATTCTGGAGACTCCCGTTCCCGGTGTGATTTGGCCTCGAACCAAGTCGCTGGATCGCGCTGCGAATTCTGTTGCGGGGCCTGTTTGCGTTTCGGAATCGCGGGAGAATTTCGGTTCGGCGTCTGTTGTGAAGAGGGTGGCGCGGGTGGTGGAGCGGTATCTGTCGCCGACAGCGTGGGAGTGGCGACCAACATGGCCGCGTCCGCGATCGCACGCGATTCCGCAATCGCCGGCACAACGGCGGCTGTTGAGCCGGCAGGCTTGGGTATCGAAGGAACAGAACGGGGATCCTGCCAGTCGGTAATCTCCCACTGAATTCCATTCTCGACCACTTAGAATGCCACCGAGGGAGGACGCTGGCAGAGTTTGTGACAAATGAGGTTGAAGCGATCGGGATGTGACAGGTTCTGATCAATATGCCAGAGCGCGCCGACCGACTCGACCAGCATGGAGCTGCCGAACGCTTTTGCCAGTGTGACTTTCCCGGCCGACAATCTCGCGGGAAGAACCGTGAGCGGTGTCACCAGCAGGATCGCCATGTGGCGTTCGAACGCCAGACGGTTGAGCTGATCGAGCAGCGTGCGCAACTCCGACTCACGCCATTTCCCGACCTGCCGGGGGAGGGCTTCGATGACGAGAAGTGAAACCGGTTCGTCTTCCGGTGAACGAGGAATGGTCAAGTGCGCGGGGGGCAGATTCTCCTCGAATTGCCACTGCCGCAACAGCGAGAAATCGGCCGGCAGATTGAAAGGCCGCTCGACCGGATACCCATCCGGGCCGGCTGGTTCGACGACACCACTGGTCAGGTGCAACTGGTCGAGCCGACCGCCAGCCCGTGCGACCAGCCGACCGAAATCGCGCCGCGGATCGCCCCCAGCGGTCACGACGGCGACTTTTTCGCCGAATCGCCTGCAATACAAGCCAGTCGGCGGGCCAAGACCGGGAAACGTGGTCCCCGTAGTGACCCGGGCGACCAGGTCGGCGATCAGCCCCGAGAAATCACTCCCCGAGGGGGTACCCAGCACGGTGACCCTCCCCCGGGGCAGCCAACGCTGCCAGATCCAGTCGGGTTCCAGGAGAGACTCTTCGTCAACGCTCCAGTCCAGGACCCGGGCCTGTTCAACCGTTTCCTCTGCCGGCGGGGAAGCTGCCGGGCGTCGTTTTCCCCGATCGGTTCCACCCGGGCCAGATGTGTGAATCACCGGTGATTTCATGGGACACCGCGTTTGAATTGTGCTGAATCTGTGTTGATGTAGTACTCGTACGTTTTAGTATACGTGTGAACCCTTGGGGGTCAAGTGTAAAGTTCTCGCTTTTTCATTTTTTGGGGATTGAGACGGGATTTGGCGATTCACGACGGCGAAGAGGCAAAGCCCGGCGGTGGTGGTACCTTGTCGCGACGACACCCACATGTCGCGACGACGCCCTCTTGTCGCGACGACGCTCCGCGGCGTCGCGCCCGACGGCGCAGCCGGCGGCCGGGTCGGTAACCGCCACCCGTCAATTCGACTTCAACGTCGCGCGAGCAGCCGTTTCCGATACTGCGTTTCAATCTGTCTCCACTCAACTCTGCCGCCGGGCGTCCAGACCGCGGCGTCGTAGGAACGCCGTCCGCCACATGTCGCGACGACGCTCCCTTGTCGCGACGACGCTCTGCGGCGTCGCGCCCGACGGCGCAGCCGACGGCCAGGTCGGTAACCGTCACCCGTCATTCGACTTCAACGCCGCGCGAGCAGTTGTTTCCGATGCGAGGTTTCAATCTGTCTCCACTCCACTCTGCCGAAGTCGTCCAGACCGCGGCGTCGTAAGAACGCCGTCCGCTACATGTCGCGACGACGCCCACTGCTTACTGCCGTGCGCGGCTCCTTGAAGACGACTCGCCTTGCCCACCTTTCATCCTGTTAGTCCTCTACATCCTTTATCATCGTGTGCGAAAATCAAGAACACAGGAACCACATTACTCATTCGGGATCCGCCGGCACCGCGAACAGGCCGTCAAACTTGCCCCGCCACAGCCGAAATCAACTCGGAACCACAAAACTCGAAATTCTTGTGCTAGAGGCCGGCGTAGATTTTTCGGTGGAAACAGACGAACGAACGGGGTGCGGTATATGTCGGCGTACCTCAAACGTATTGACGCAAGAAGAGCGAATTGTTTCCGCAAACAGCGGCCGGAATGTTGCCCGAGTTGCGCCGTCTTTTTCCCGCCGCACCCTGAGTGTACACGCCGCGCGACGAACTTCGGCACGACGGCTTTCCGCCGTTCCTGGCGTACATTGACCGCGGACATGGTGCGGGATACTGTGGCGGTCGTTTTACAAACCAACCATTGAATAGCTGTGGAGTTTTCGTGACTCCTGCCCGGCTGTCATTTGATTCTACCGCCGATAGTTGATTCGTTGTCGGATCGGGTTGTTCGTTCGACCGGTGACAGTCAGGTTGCGGCGTTGCGTGATTCGTAGTGCTTCTGTCATTAACACGGCTGGCTGCGGGGAGACAACATGCTGATCAGTTTGAACTGGGGTCGTTTGGTTCGGTCGGTCTGCGATCGGGTCTTCCAGTCCCGACAGACTCCAGGTCGCCGTCAAGAGCGACTTCACGCGGCAAAACGAATCGCCTGGTTCCGGGAGGCTGAGGTTCTCGAAGTCCGGATGCTGCTCGCCAGCGCAGGTCCGAAGATTCAGACGGTGGGGCCGACGCAGGTGACCAACGCGGTCTTCCAACAGTTGACGGTGACCTTTGATTCGGCGATCGATGCGTCGACGTTCAGCGCCAGCGACGTCGCAATTGTCGGTCCCGCAGGTGTCTCAGCGGTCGGTGTGACGTCGGTGAACCCGATCAGCGCCGCTTCGTTTCAGGTGAATTTTACCCAGCTTCCGGTGCGAGGAAGTTATCAGTTGACCATTGGCCCCGATGTGCGGGATCTATCGGGAAGACTGATGGACCAGGACAACGACGGCGTCGCGGGAGAGGGGATCGACGATGTCTATCGCACGACGCTCGTCAACATCCAGACGAATGCAATCTTCGCCTCCGCGACAACGATCTCGGCGTCGAACAGCAGTTTTGAAGGGAAAGATCTGCTGATCAATGGTGCTACGGTCACGATCGATGGTCCGCACAGTTTCAACTCGGTGCACATCATCAATGGAGGGATTCTTACGCATTCGGCGGCCACCACGTCTTCGACCAGCGCGCTCAACTTGACGGTCGCTCAACAGGTCATTGTCGACACCGCCAGTTCGATCGATGCGTCGGGTCGAGGGTACTTGGCGGGACGGACGCAGGGGAATGCGGGGTGGGCTGTTCCCAATTACGTGGGGGGGAGTTATGGGGGAGTGGGGGGCGGGTC
>JAPLOC010000092.1:0-1063 GCA_026692825.1 Planctomycetota bacterium
AAACCAGAAGGCAGTCTGGTTGGATTGTCGTCGGCCGGCTATTCCTCGACGACTTCCGCCGACCGACTCACGCTCACCGTCGACTGGGGAGACGGCACGATCGAGCCAGGGATTCTGTTGCCAACCGTTGGAACCGACGCCGGCACGATTTCGAACACCCACGTCTACGCCGACAATGGGACGTACACCGTCACCCTGACGCTGGGCGATGGCGGGACGACCGTCTCGAGCGAATCGCACGTGAGCGTTACAAACGTTACGCCGGCTGTGGGAACGGTCAACGGCCCAACGACCGTCGTCCGGGGTCAAACGGTCGCGTACAGCCTGCCGTTCACCGACGCGGGGTCGGCGGATACGCATACTGCGGTCATCGGGTGGGGGGATGGAACGTCGTCCGTGGGGACGGTGAGTGAGTTGAACGGTGTCGGCAGTGTCTCGGGATCGCATCGTTACGCCACGAATGGCAACTACACCATTCAGGTCACGGTGACCGACGATGACGGCGGGGCAAGGTCGGCGAGTCAGGCGATTTCGGTCGTGACGGCGGCGCTGGTGGCCAATCCGGTCGATCCGACGAAGAACGACCTGGTTGTCGGCGGGACGACGGGGGACGATTCGATCGCGTTCGCCGCCGGCACGGGGGGCATCAAGGTGACGTTTGGCGGCGTGGTTCTGGGGACGTTCGCCGTCACCGGTCGGATTGTCGTCGATGGCGACGCCGGCAATGACACGATCGCGCTCGCCAGCACGCTGACATTGCCTGCGGTTTTGACCGGCGGAGCGGGGAACGACGCGCTGACGGGGGGAGCCGGGGCTGACCAGTTGGTTGGCGGCGAAGGGAATGACACGCTCACTGGCAACGGCGGGAACGACACGCTGTCGGGGGACGCGGGGAATGACTCGCTGGTCGGCGGTGCCGGCAACGACGCGTATCTGTTTGACACCGACGACGCGCTCGGCAGCGACACGCTGAACGAAGCGGGAGGCGGGTTCGACACGCTCGACTTCTCGGCGACGACGGGCTCCGCGATCCACATCGATCTGGGAATGGACGCCGCTCAGG
>JAPLOC010000092.1:1076-4107 GCA_026692825.1 Planctomycetota bacterium
ACGCTCGGCTCGGCGACGACGTTCGAAAACGCGGTCGGCGGAGCGCTCGCCGACACGCTGGTCGGCAACACGCTAGCCAACACGCTCACCGGCAACGGCGGTAATGACCTCTTCACTGGTGGTGCGGGGAACGACCTGTTGGTCGGCGGCGCGGGGGACGATGAGTACTTGTTCGACGCCGACTCGGCGCTGGGGAGCGATACGCTCGACGAGACCGGCGGCGGCGTCGACACGCTCGATTTCTCGGCAACCACGGGAGTCGCCAATGTGGTGAATCTCGGTCTGGCGACTTTGCAGACCGTGAACGCGAATTTGAAACTGACGCTCGGCTCGGTGACGACCTTCGAAAACGTCATCGGCGGCGCGTTCGGCAACACGTTCACCGGCAACGCCAACGATAACTCGTTCGTCGGCGGCGCGGGGAATGATGCGTACAACTTCGACGCCGACACGCCGCTTGGCAACGACATGATCGTCGAGAATTCCACCAGCGGTGTCGACACGCTGAATTTCTCCACGACCACGACGTTGGGAGTGACGTTCGATCTGTCGAGTGCGTCGACCCAAGTCGTTAACGCGAATCTGTCGCTCACACTCTCGAACGGCAACGCGATCGAGAATCTGACTGGCGGGAGCCTGGACGACGTGCTGCTGGGGAACGAACTGGCGAACGTTATCACGGCCGGCGCTGGGAATGACACGCTCCGCGGCGGCGGGGGGAGTGATACGCTGGTTGGCGGCGCGGGGAACGACGCGTATCTGTCCGATGTCGACGCGATTCTTGGCAGCGACACGTTGAACGAGGCGGGCGGCGGGATCGACACGCTCGACTTCAGCGCGACGACGACCCGGCAGATCGCGATCAATCTGGCCGATCCGAACGCTCAGGTGGTTGACAGCCATTTGACCGTGACGCTCTCGGCTGGCAATACGTTCGAGAACGTGATCGGTGGCGCGCTGGCCGACACGATCACCGGCAACACGCTGGCCAACACGCTGGTGGGGGGTGGTGGCAACGACATGTTGACCGGCGACGCGGGGAACGACACGTTGTGCGGCGGTGCGGGGGATGATCTGCTGATTGGCGGATTGGGGAGCGACCTGTATCAGTTCACCGCCGACACCGACCTGGGAACCGACACGCTGGACGAAAGTGCCGGCGGGATCGATACGCTCGACTTCTCGGCGACCGCCATGTTGGGAGTCCAGGTCGATCTGAGTGTCGCTGGGATTCAAACCGTCAACGCCAAACTCAAATTGGCGCTCGGTTCGATCACGACATTCGAAAAACTGGTCGGGGGACAGCAGGCGGACCTGCTCACGGGGAATGCGCTCGCCAACACCCTGATTGGCGGGCCGGGTGACGACACGCTGGCAGGGGGCGCGGGGATCGACACGTACGCGTTCAACGCCGACACGCCACTCGGAAACGACACGCTGATTGAAGCGGTCGGTGCGGGTGCCGACCTGCTCGACTTCTCGACGACGGCGAATACCGGTGTGACGGTCGACCTCTCGGCGACAGCGCAGCAGACGGTCAACGCCAACCTCAAGCTCACGTTGTCGGCGAACAATGTGTTCGACAATGTGACCGGGGGGGCGAAGAACGACACGTTGACCGGAAACGCGTTGGCGAATCTGCTCACCGGTGGAGCGGGGAATGACGCTCTCTTCGGCGGGGACGGAATCGATACGCTCGTGGGAGGTTTGGGAGACGACACGCTCAGTGGGGGACTGGGAGACGACAACTACACCTTCGCCGCGAATTCGCCCTTGGGGGCCGATACTGTCGACGAAGCGACCGGGGGCGGGACCGACACGCTGAATTTCTCGGCCACCACGACGCTGTCGGTGACGCTTGATCTGGCGTTGACGACGGCGCAAGCCGTGAACGCCAATCTATCGCTCACGCTGACCGCGGGGGACGATCTGGAGAATGTCACCGGCGGGTCGCTGGCGGACACTCTGAAGGGGAACGTACTCAACAACGTTCTGACAGGGAACGCCGGGAACGATACGCTGGAGGGCCGTGATGGCAACGACACCCTGACCGGCAACACGGGCGACGACACGCTCGCTGGCGGCGCGGGGGATGACCTGTACCCGATCGACGCCGACCTGGTTTTGGGGAACGACACGCTGATCGAGTCGGCCGGCAACGGGGTGGATCTGATCAACTTCAGTGCCACGACGACTCAGGGAGTGACGCTCAATCTGTCGAGTCTCGGCGTTCAAGTCGTCAACCCGAAACTGACTCTCACTCTCTCCACAATCGACGCCTTCGACAACGTGACCGGGGGCTCGCTCGCCGACACACTGGTGGGGAATGCGCTCGTCAACGTGCTGACGGGAGGCGCGGGAGATGACACGCTGACCGGCGGAGCGGGGAACGACACGTTGGTTGGCGGCGCGGGGAATGACGCGTTGACGGGAGGAGCCGACGACGATGTGTACGTCTTCGCGGCTACGTCGGCGCTGGGAGTCGATACGGTCACCGAACTCGCCAACGGCGGTGTCGATACATTGGACTTCTCGCTGGCGACAACCGCGCTCAACGTGAATCTCTCCAGCACCGCCGCTCAGGTCGTCAATGCGTTTGCGAACGTGACGCTCTCCGCCGGGGATGTGGTGGAGAACGTCACCGGTGGTTCCGGGAATGACATTCTGGTCGGCAACGCGCTGGCGAATACGCTGGCGGGCGGACTGGGGAATGACACGCTCACCGGTGCCGGCGGTGATGATTTGTTGATCGGCGGAGCGGGGAACGACCTGTACCTGTTCGACACCGATCTGGCATTGGGGAATGACACAATCGACGAGTCGGCGGGCGGGGTCGATACGCTCGACTTCTCGGCGACTTCGACTCAGACCGTCGCGGTCAATCTGGAAATCGCGACACAGCAGTCGGTGAATGCCAACCTGCGGCTGACGCTCGGTTCAGCCACGACGTTTGAAAACGTGATTGGCGGTGATCTCAACGACATGCTCACCGGGAACGCGAATGCCAACACGCTCACCGGCAACGGGGGAG
>JAPLOC010000093.1 GCA_026692825.1 Planctomycetota bacterium
CAGCCTCAGCCGGGCGGCCGCCTGCGACGGGGCCGTCCCTTCGTTCCAATCTCCATCCGAAGCCAGGACGACGCCGCGGACGTTTTTCCCCTGCTCCAGAACGGCGGCGAGGGGCGTGTGCAGGTCGGTTCCATGCCCGGGTTGTGACTCGGCGATCGGCTGAATCACCACGTCGAGTTTTTCGGACAGCGCTTTCCACGATTCGGGATCCGAGAGAGCCGCGATCGCCTCCCGGCGGGTTTGCATTCCCCCCTCGGCACCCCCCGAACCTTTCGTCGGGACATCGCGCGTCTGCATGCTGGGGGAAACGTCGGCGAGAACAAACACCGTCGGCTTTTCTTTGGGACGGAACTGCTCGATCCATTCGGGCTGATTGAACAGCAGCGCGACCAGACAGACCAACGCGAACCGAAACGCTTCGAGCAGCCCGATGCTCTTGCGGAATCCACTGTTGCGCCACGCCAGAAAACATAACACCGCCGTTGCCAGGATGACGATCACCGACCCGATGAGCGAAACCGTGGTCCATTCCAGATTGGGACGCGCGAAGCTATTCATCTCGGCACTCCCATCGGATTTGCGCCGGGCGCGGTCGCCGCCGGCTTCCGCGCCTGCGGCAAACAGAGCGCCGCCTCACCGACCAATGCGATCAACATCGCCCCCAGAAACATCCGCCAAATCTCCTGCACCAGCCCGGCGAGACTCCCCGCCTTATCGGTCACCCGCGAGAAATCCAAGCCTTCGAACAACGTCGCCACGCGCGTATCCGCCAAAACGGTCGCCTGGTCCTCGCTGGTCGGACGGTTGAGGGCATACAGCCGATCTCCGTTCGCGTAGACCCCGCGGTGATACACCGCAGCAGCCGACAACGCGTCTTCTCCCCCCGCCAACCGTTGCCAGGTCGACGGATCCTCGATCCCTTCCCCCCCCGCGACCAACTGCTGCGTATTCCCCAACACACCGGCACCGGCGGCCAATGACCGCTGGATCATCACATACAACACCACACCATTGAGCGCCAGCGACGAATCCTGCGGCGTCGTCGTTGTCGCGAAAAAGTAGACCCCGCCGCGATTCGTGGCGACTCGGGCCAAGAGGGGTGCGCCACCGTTCAAAGTCGCCAGAGGAATGTGTTCCCCTTCCAGCCCGCAATACCGGCGGATTTCGAGCTGCCCAACTGGAAGCGACTGACCCGACATGGCATTCGACAGCAGGTCTTCGTCGGCCCGCCAGCTTTCGACCGGCCAAGTCTTTTCTTCGACCGACCAATCTGTCCATTTCATTCCGAACAGCTCCGCCGACGTCGGATCTCGTGGCGGCAGAAACACGACCTGTCCTCCCCGTTCCACAAAACGTTCGATGGCGGCGGCCGATTCTTTTTCGGGAAGCGGTGCCTGCCACACCAACAGCCCCAGCGAGTCCCATTCCAGCCCCCCCAACTGATCGGGGGACAACACTTCAGCCTTACACGAGACGCGCGGGTCGGGGGAAATCGCCGCCGCCAGTTCCAACGGCCGGGCGGCCGATGGATCGTCGACAACCACCGCCGTCCTGCGGGGGGCGGGATCGTCGAACACGAAGTAGGCGTCGTTGTCGGCCGGGTTCGAGTCGGCGGGCAGCGACACCCGACCCCAACCGCGAACTTGCGACTTGTCGAGCGGAATGCGGTGATCCTTCAAGTCGAACTGTGCCCCCGCCATTTCCACACTCAACTCCGACCGCGCCCCTTCAATTTCAAAAGAGACCGGTATCGTGGTGTGATCGGTCGGGCCTTGTGGTTCCCCTTCTCGTGTGATTCGCAGTGTCACCAACAGTTCCGCCGACTCTCCCACCTTGCGACGCCGCACGTCGCTGACCCGAATCGCCAGGTTCGATTCCGCCGATTCGGGATACGCCAGAAGATGGAACCGAACTTTCTGACCGAGACTGCCGAACGAATCTCGCAAAGCCGCCCAGCGTCCCCCCTCGGCATCCCAGTCATTCGCACGGAGGTCGGAACAGATCCAGATTTCCGTCCGTCCCGTTTGATTCGCTTCAATATACTCGCGGGCCTGTTCCAGCATCGCCGGCAGGTCGGCGGCCGAACTGACCGGCTCGGCGAGAGCCGGGTCGGCGAGCATTTTGGCGCCATCCAACTCGCGCGGCTTGGGCGAAATCCCGTCGATGAGCATCCAGCGATTCGAGCCGAGCGTTCCCAGCGCGGCGGCAAGCTGCTGCCGGCCGGTGTCGAGTTTCGACAATCCCCCGGAAGCGCTCGTCTGCTGCATGCTGGGAGAACGGTCGAGCAGCACCAGCGTGGTGTCGGCTTTGCCCCCTCCCGCCCAACCCAGCCAGCCACTCGCCAGCGGACGGGCGACCGCGAGAATCAAACCCAGGATCGCCAGCACCCGGCACGCCATGATCAGCCACTGGCGGATGCGGGCGTAGCCGCGCGACATGCGGTTCGCCGCCAGCAGAAACATCATCGCCCCCCAGCGCATCGTCTGGTAACGGCGCTGGTTGATCAGGTGGATGAGAATCGGAATCGCCGCCAGCGGTAACGCCAGCAGCAGCATCTGCTGTTGAAAGTTCATCGCGCCCCCTTCATGCGGGTGCGGCGAACCAGGAACCGCATCAAGACCTGCTCGTAATCTTCGTTCAACCCCACCTTATGGTAGTCGACCCCCGATTCCAGCACGATCTGTTTGATCTGTTCGAGATAAATCCGGACCGCTTCCAGATACCGGGCGGCAATCTCGGTGGGGTCGGCGAACAAGGGCGGTCCCCCTTCCATGTCGATGAACCGCATCGGCCGGCGAAAGTCGAACGCCAGTTCCTGCGGATCGAGCAAGTGGAATACCGCGACATCATGCTTGCGAAACCGCAGGTGCTGGAAACAGCTCCGCAGCGATTCGGGATCGACGAACAAGTCCGAGACAATGATCATCAGCGCCCGCTGACGGATCGTCTCGGCGAGTTCATGCAACACCGGGGCGAGTTGCGATTCGCCGTCGGGCTGGGCTTTTTCCAGCGTGTCGAAGACCGCCATCAAGTGGGCGGGGTTGCGCTTGGCGGGGATATTGGTGACAATTCCCTTCGCCGCGCACGACAAGCCGACCGCGTCCCCTTGTTGCAGAGCGAGATATCCCAGCGCCCCTGCGATCTTGCGGGCGTATTCGATTTTCGTCGTTCCGCCGGAACCGAAGCCCATCGAGCCGCTGGTGTCGATGACAAAGCAGCAGCGGAGGTTGGTGTCGGCTTCGAATTCCTTGACGTAAAACCGGTCGCTCCGTCCGTAGGCCCGCCAGTCGAGCCGTCGGAGGTCGTCGCCGGGGACGTATTTACGGTACTCGGCGAATTCAACACTCGAGCCGCGATGGGGGCTGGAGTGTCGACCCGACACCGTCCCCATCATCGGCTGTCGCGGGCAAAACGGAATGGCCGCCAGCCGCGACAGCACGCGG
>JAPLOC010000094.1 GCA_026692825.1 Planctomycetota bacterium
ACAAAACCAAATCCCGTTTTCAAAACCGGACTACCCAGAATTCTCCAGAATGGCTAAAGTCCGACCCAGGATCCGGTCGCCCCGGTTCCACGGGCGCGTTCCGCCGCCGAATTTCACGGCCGGAAGCGTCAGCGCTACGGATGGTTTTCGACGCCAAAGGACTGGCTCATGTTCAAGTTGCTGCTGTGTACCCGCTACCTGCGAACTCGCTTCATCGCTCTCGCGAGCGTGATCAGCGTGATGTTGGGCGTGGCGACAATGATCGTCGTCAACAGCGTCATGGCGGGTTTCAGCACCGAAATGCGGTTTCGGCTGCATGGGCTGCTCTCGGACGTTCTGGTCGAAACGTTCAGTCTGGATGGGGAGTGGGATCCTGAGAAGTGGATGACCGTCCTCAAGGAAACTGCCGGGGACGACATTGAAGCGATGTCTCCCACAGTCGAAGTGTTCGGCCTGATTCACTTCAAATACGGCGGCAACTGGATCACCCAAAACGTCAGCATCGTGGGGATCGATCCGGTCTCCAAAGCGAAAGTCGGGGCGCTACCCGAGCATCTCGAAAACTACAAGCCCGTCAAAGACGACGACGGCAACATCGTTCGTGCGCCCCTCTACGCGGCCAACATTCCGCCGAGCTGGGATCTGCATCCCACCTACCTGGAAGAGCGTCGCGAACGGATCAACCGCAGCCGGGCATTTGACCCGGTGGATGAACCGTCGACCAGCTCTACGGAAGATGATTCCGATGCCGCCATCAAGGAATTCGCGCAAGAAGGGGGCGAGCAGGAAGCGACCGATCCGACCGCGCCGCACAAGGCTCGCGTGTACATTGGGTTTCAACTGGTGACGATGCCGTACGTTGACAAAGAGACGGGAAAAACCCGCCAGTTGACGATGGCCGGCCCGGGAGACGACATCAAGATCAGCACCGTGACCGCGGGTCGACCGCCGCAGCCGTGCCACTTCTATGCGACCGTCGTCGACACGTTCAAAAGCGGGATGAGCGAATACGATTCACACCTGGTCTTCTGCAACATCGAAGAGTTGCAGCGGATGCGGGGGATGATTGACCCCGACTCGGGCGAACGGGCATTCACGCGGATCCAGATCAAGCTGCGGGAAGGGGCCGACCCCGACACGGTTGTGGAGAAGCTCAAGGCCGCGCTGCCCGCGGGCAAGTTCCACGTCAGCACCTGGGAAAAGAAGCAGGGACCGTTGCTGGCCGCCGTGGAAGTCGAGGCGGCGATTCTGAATGTGCTGCTGTTTCTGATTGTCGCCGTCGCCGGCTTTGGCATTCTCGCGATCTTCTACATGATTGTCGTCGAGAAGACCCGCGATATCGGCATTCTGAAGTCACTCGGTGCCAGCTCCCGCGGCGTGATGACGATCTTCCTGTCGTACGGTGTCTCGCTGGGAATTGTCGGTTCCGGTGTGGGGGTGATCGCCGGATTGCTCTTCGTACGGTACATCAATCAGATCGAAGGGGGCCTGACCTGGCTCACCGGACGCAAGGTGTTCGACGAGACGATTTACTACTTTCCGTCGATTCCCACGAAGACCTACCCGATGATGGTTTTCTGGGTGGCCCTCGGGGCGGTGACAATCGCCGTCCTGGCCAGCGTTCTCCCCGCGCGACGGGCCGCCGGACTGCACCCAGTCCGCGCCCTGCGGCACGAATAGTCCCAGACCCGACCCCCATCGGCGCGGGTCGAATCCCCGCGACCGCCACACGCTTCAAACATTCTCCGGGGAACGGATCCCCGCCCGAACGACAGCGACAGGACGACCGGAATGTCCGAGACCATCAAGATGCCCCAGACGCACCTCGCCTCGTTGGCCGTCGCCAAATCGTATTCCAAAGGCGAACACAAAATCCCCGTGCTGCGGGGGGTCGATTTTCACGTCCGCCGGGGTGAATTTGTCTCGATCATCGGGCAGTCCGGCTCGGGAAAAAGCACGCTGCTGCATCTGCTGGGCCTGCTCGAT
>JAPLOC010000095.1 GCA_026692825.1 Planctomycetota bacterium
GCGGGCCGCGCACTCGGAGAGTGCGGGCTACATTCTTCGAATTTGCATCACAACACACAGCGGGTTCGCGCCTTCCGGTGGCGCCTCACTGACTCGCCTTCTCCAAAAAGGCCAGCAGGTCGCGGAGTTCTTTCGCGGTCATCCGGTCGACCAGCTTGTCAGGCATCACCGACTTCTTTTGTGGCACGCGTTCCACGATGTCTGCTGTCTTGAGTTCGATCGTCTCCCCCTCAGCGTTGCCGAGAATCGTCTTCCCTTCGTTTTCGTGAACGATCATTCCGGTGATGATCTTGCCCGCTTTCGTCTCCATCGACCACGCCACAAACTGCGGAGCGATTTCTCCACTCGGATCGAGAATCGACTGCATTAACTGCAACCGGTTCATCGTCGTCGCCGCCCGCGACAGATCGGGGCCGACTCGTCCCCCCCGTCCGTTCACGGTGTGACACTTCACGCACCCCGGGCCGGCAGGATGATAAAACACCCGGCGACCCGCTTCGGCGTCTCCCCCGCGACCGCGACCCAGGGCCGAAACCCAGTCTTCACGCGTTTTGGGCCGAGCAGGCAGCAGCTTCGCCACCGCTTCCGGAACCGGACGTTTCCACACTTCGTACAACGTCGCCAGTTGGGCGGCGAGTTCTGGCTCTTCTTCGGACGTGGCGACCTGGTGTTTTCCCAACCGGTCAGCGAATGCCGCGACGGCCGAATCCGTCTTGGCATCGACCTGCGTCACTGCTCGCAACCCGCGCAGCGCTTCGACGATCACGTTCGCGTTCTCGTCTTCCAACAGACGGGCCAAGCGGTCTCGCGCCGCATTGGCGTCGGCCCCAGGGGACGCCAGACCTGCCAGCGCCACGACCCCCTCCAGCCGCAGCGCCGGATCGGTTTTCACGTCCGCCGCCAGTTCCAGCAGGCGGGGCTGAATGTCAGAAGCCTTGGCGGTCTGCCAGGTGCGCACCGCCTCCCGTCGTAATGCCGCGTCGTCAGCATTCCAGAGGGAGTCAAACAGTTCGGTGGTCAAGGCTTCATCGCGGGGAGAGACCAGCCGCAATGCCTGCACGCGGACCCCCGCAGGACGTTTCGCATCCTTCACCAGGGGCAACACATATTGCGCCGCCGGGGTCTTGTCGATATCCGCCGGATTCGCTCCGTCGAGCATCTCCAGCGCCGCCAGCGTGGCCAGAAAGAGTTCACTGGTCACGCCGTTGGAGTGGAACACCCCCTCGACGGCGGGGCGCAGGCGTGACAGTTTTTCCTCGGCGACCCACTGCACGGCGGCCTGCCGGACGCGCGGATCGGGATCAGCCAGCCCCAGTGCCGCGATCGGCTCTTCTTGCGGAGTTTGGCGGCGGGCCGCCAAGAGTGCCGCGACCCGCGTACGTGGCGAACGCTGCGAACCGGGGGTCAGAATGGCCGCCAGCCGATCGCTCGACAGGTCGCGCGCCATCAGCGTGATCATCGTCCCCAGCACATACGGGTCGTCGACCGACAGGGCGATCGCGACCAGGTTGTTTTCCACGAGATTCGCGTGGGCCAGAGCGGGCAGCAGCGCCAACGGGTCGGAGCCGGGTGTCACCTTCCCCCCCAACCGCTCATTGGCCAGCGATTTCGCGAGCCGAATCGCCCGCTCGGCGGAGGCGGTAACTTTGGGTGTCCCCATTTGTCCGGCGACGGCGTTGGCCAGGCCGCTGTCAGGTTTGAGCAGCAGGTCGAGTTCCGCGTCGGTCAGCGGCGCAGTCGACTCGTTTTGCAGCAGTCCCCACAACGCCTCGTGCCGGGCACGCAGTGTCTGTTTCGAATCGACCAGCGCTTCACGCAGCGCCTGTGTTCCCTCGGCGGTCGCGACCAGACCCCGCGCCGCGGCGCGACGCACATCCAGCCGCGCATGGGGCAACAGCACCATCAGGTCGGCGACCGGCTTTCCCGCCAGAGTCGCGATGTCGATCGGCGTGGTCCCAGCGGAAGAATCAACCGCCGAGATCCGCCAGACGCGACCCTTCTGGTGCAGTGTGTAGTCCTGCAACACCCAGTCGGTGCAATACAGGCTGCCATCCGGACCACACGCCAGCCCCACGGGACGGAAATTGTTCCCAC
>JAPLOC010000096.1 GCA_026692825.1 Planctomycetota bacterium
GAATCGGCGCGACGACGTCATGGACCCGCTCGTGCGGGGTGGCCACATCGGTTTGTTCGGGAAGCGTACGAACCGATGTCGTGCTGCGCGTCATGCCCAGCGGTTTGAACATCCGCTCCTCGATCAGAGCTTCCCACTCAACACCAGCCGCTCGTCCAACAGCCTCACCGGCGGCGAGGTACATAATGTTGTTGTAGGAGAACTTCGATCGAAAACTGGAATCGGGTTTGGCGCGCGCAACTCGCCGCAGTACCTCCGTCCGCGAGTGGGGGGACTGAAACCAGATCAAGTCGTGCCGGTCGAGGCCACACCGATGCGTGAGCAGATCTCGTATGGTGATCTCGCGCGTGACATACGGATCGTAGAGTTTGAATTCCGGGAGGTGGTCGATCACCTTGTCGTCCCACTTCATCTTCCCTTCATCCACCAGCGACCCGATTGCCGTCGCGGTGAAGGCTTTCGTACACGAGGCAATGGCAAAAATCGTGTCGGCGTCAACAAGTTCGGGTTTGCCGAGTTCGCGTACGCCATACCCTTTGGCGACGACGACCTGACCATCCTTGACGATGGCGATCGCCAAACCCGGAACTTCGTGCTTGGCCATCGCCTGGTTGATGAAATCATCCAGACCTTCCAGTGGATCGGCCCCCAGACAGGCAGAGGCCGAGGAGATCCAGAATGTGAGGCTGGCGAAAAGCAAGCTGAGAAAACCGCAGCGCATGGTGAAATTCTCGGAAGGGGCCATCGAATGCTGGAAACGTTCCAAGTCAGGTTCCAGGTGGGAAACGGGGAAGCGAAAACTGCCGATCCCCGTATCTAATGCGACGTGAATTGCGAATCACGCCAAAAAATTTAGAGTTTTTTGGAAAATAGTCGGGTGGAGGGTCGTTCCAACGTCTATCGCCCCTGTTCTGCATGGGAAATTGGAGTCTTCGCCAATGCGGAAAGTGTTCACGTGAACATACTTTGGGGGCCACCTGTATATATCCGCTTCGTGTCGATTGGTTGAGCTTGACGGAGCGCGTGGATTGAAATCCACGCTACGGTTCTCGTCATCGCTCGAGAGACGCCATTCTCTGCGCGGCAAAACAAGAATGGAATGGGTTGGAGTACGGAGGAGTCGGCGGGCTCTCGAACTGGACTTGCGACTCACCCCGGTCGATGATGAAATATCAACCAACGCCAACCCGTCGGTGTCGCCTCAGGTGAGGTCGTCGGGGGCATTGTTGTCGATTGCTTCCACCGCCGTTGGATTTCCCCCATGTCGCCATTCGTCCCGTCCCATTTGCCGCTTCGCCGTCGCACGATGATTCAGGCGGGGGCTGTCGGTTTGCTGGGACTGGGTATGAATCACGCCGCGGCGCTCAAGGCGGCCGATCGACAGGGGATCGCGCCGGGCGGTGGCAGCGCCAAGTCGGTGATCTTCCTCTTTCTGTCGGGCGGTTTGACGCAACACGACAGTTTCGACCCCAAACCCGATGCGCCGGCGGACATCAAAGTGGAGTTCTCCGCAGTCGCCCCCGCCACGCCCGGTGTGTCGATTTGCGAACATCTGCCGTTGCTCGCCTCCCGCAGTTCCCTCTGGAGTCAGGTCCGCTCGCTGACCACTCCGCACAATGGACATTCGGAAGGGCATATGTCGGTACTGTCGGGCCGAACTCCACTCCCGACGGCGTTCAATGGCTCAAAACCCCAGTCGACCGACTGGCCTTCCATCGCCTCGGTCGTGGGAGATGCGGTCGCTCCGCGGAATAACAATCTCCCTCCCGCCGTCGTGTTGCCCGAACGGCTCGTTCATCGCGAGGGTCGGATCATTCCCGGGCAGTTTGGCGGTTTGATGGGTTCCCGGCGGGATCCCTGGTTCATCGAAGCCTCCCCGTTCAATCCCATTTCATACGGCGCGTATCCCGACTACGAATTCCATTTTGTGCGGGGCCGCGAACGAAACGACAAGTTGCAGTTTCAGTCGCCAAATCTGAGCCTGCCGCAAGGACTGTCGCGGACACGCCTGGCCGACCGCGACGGCCTGCTGTCGCTGCTGGAAAGTCAAAGGCGCGATCTGGATCGAAAAGGAACCGAGGCGTCGTTCGACCGGCATCGGCAGTCGGCGATTTCCCTGCTGACAGACGCGGCCGTTCAGCGGGCGTTTGACGTTCACAGTGTCGAACCCGCGGTGCAGGAGCGATACGGTCGCAATGCGTTTGGGTGGTCTTGTTTGATGGCCCGCCAACTCGTTGAAGCGGGAGTGAATCTGGTGCAGGTCAATCTGGGGAACGACGAAACCTGGGACACCCACGACAACAACTTCCCGCTTCTGAAAGACTGCCTGTTGCCTCCGACCGATCGCGCCGTATCCGCCCTGCTCGACGATCTCTCCGAACGGGGACTGCTGAAGGAAACTCTGATCGTCATGTGCGGCGAGATGGGGCGGACCCCCAAAGTCAACGCGCAGAACCGCAGCCCGGGTGCCAAGGCGGGACGCGACCACTGGGGGGCGGTTCAGACCGTGATGGTCGCGGGAGGTGGTATCCCAGGA
>JAPLOC010000097.1:0-3984 GCA_026692825.1 Planctomycetota bacterium
TGCGTCAATCGAACTCTCATGACCCTGGGACTCACTCCAAACGGATTGATTGCAGGCTGAGAATGTGACGGGAGGAACCGACAGCCGATGAAAACGGCCACCACAGTTGTCATCGGCTGAATCGGTGTATCGACTTTGACGAAAATGGCGATTGCAATGGGACGCCACGATCCGCAGGGCAGCGTAATGAGCCGCGCACAAAGTAAGCGGGATTTCAACGTCACTTTCCTGGGGACACTTTCGGTTGGGAGTTGGTTCGCTTACTTCGTGCGCGGCTCTTTTGTTTCATTTCCGCTGGCTTCCTTCAAGACATCCCGCCGATGCGCCCAGTCCCGCCCATCGTGCGCGCCAGGAATCGCGCCGCCGGGGTCGCCAGCGCGTTCACGCTCGAACCGCACCGATGCCCGCACCGATGCCCGCACCGATGCCCGCACCGATGCCCGCACCGGGGCACGGGGCCACCCAACAGCCGACCTTGCGGTCATTGGCTCGCGTAATCGTAGCCGTGTATCCAGATTGAGGAACGACTCGATTCGACCGCATACCGAAACGGGATGGGACGGCGATCGCTCTTCGAATCGGTACGACGCGCGCTAACGAAGGAATCGGCCCCCATTGATGTCGATGAGCGCACCGTTCACGAACTTCGCTGAGTCACTCACGAGGTACAACACGGTCTGCGCGACTTCCTCGGCGGTTCCATTTCGCCCCAGTGGTGTCTGGGCACGATACTCCAGCATCCGTTGCGGCGATGTGAACTGTTCGTGGTGGCGAGTTTCAATAACCCCCGGCATGATGGCATTTGTGCGAATCTCCGGTGCCAATTCCCGTGCCAGAGTGCGAGTCAGAACTTGAAGTCCCCCCTTGGCGGCGGCATAGGGACCGGCTCCATTCGCTCCGCCGGTTTGCACACTCAGCGACAGATTGTTGACGATCGCGCCATGGCCACTTGCCCGTAGATGGGGAATCGCCCGCTGTGTCACTAGAAATGCCGAAGTCAGGTTGACGTTCAATGCCGACTGCCACACTTCGAGCGGACATTCTTCGATCCGCACCCGCCGCACCACGGACCCGGTGTTGTTGACCAGAATATCAAGCCTGCCGGTGGCCAAAAGCACCTCGTCGACCAGCTCCACCGCCTGTTGGGGATCCTCCAGATCGGCGGCAAATACCCAGCCTTCACCGCCCCGTTGACGAATCCCTTCCAGTGCTTCCTCGGCACCATCCCGGCTGTGGTGGCAATGCAGAGCCACTTTGGCACCAGCATCCGCCAGAGTTTCGGCGATGGCCCGCCCGATGCCGACACCAGCACCAGTGACGAGCGCGGTTCGTCCGGTCAAATCAAACGGGTTCTTCATTGGGGATCTCTCGTTCGCCAAGGTGTGTGCGGGTCGAGTCGGGAACCATTTCCGAATGACCTCACGCGGCAATTTATACCGAGTGCAGCACAAAATAAGACATTTCGTGCTTGAGACCCGTGCCCCCTTGAGGGTCAGGTGAATCAGATCTGCGCTCATGTGTGTGTCGATGGCGCTGGTTCGCATCTCCCGTTCCCGGTAAACTGCGGCGCATCCACTCCCATGTCCTCCGCCATTCGGAATGACGCGGAGCTTGCGGCACTGACGGAGGTGATTCGCCAGTCGCCCGGCTTCGCCGAGGTGCTTCAGGCGCTCGACGCCGGACGGCCCGCCCTTGTCGACGGTGCCTGGGGATCGGCGTCCGCGCTCACCTGTGCCGCCCTTCTCCCGCCTCCACAAGAAGCCGGCGATGCGACGGCATCCGTCGCCCCCGATGGCGGTCCGGTGCTGCTGGTCGTTCTTCCCCGCATCCGCGACGTCGCCGATTTCGCCGACGACCTCGCAGGCGACGCATCCCTCTTGTCCTCCCCGCGTGGGAAGCAGTCCCCAGTGAGGAGCGGGCCGATGATCCGGTGTTTGCCGGCCGCATCAAGGTCTTGCGCGAATTCGACCGCCCGGTGCGAATACCGGAACCGGTCGCCGCCAGCGCCGCCCCGGCCAAGTCCAAAGTCGGACCCGGCATCCGGGGCATGCTCAAACGCAAGAAGGGGGACGACGCCGAGACCTTGCCGGCGGTCGCGACTCCGCGGTCCGCCTCCCCTCCCCGCCCCAAACGGATCGTCGTCACCAGCATTGCCGCCCTGCTTCAACCAGTTCCCGACCGGGCCGAACTCGAACGAGCGACCCGCACCCTCAAGGTGGGGGATACGCTCGAACCGGAAGATCTTGTTCGCTGGCTGATCGATCGCGGCTTTTCCCGCGTCCCCGCCATCGAATTGCCCGGCGAGTTTTGTGTACATGGCGGAATTGTCGACGTCTTTCCATTCGCCGAGACGGATCCGGTCCGCATCGAGTTCTTCGGCGATCAGATCGAGTCGCTCCGCCGATTTGATGTCGAAACGCAGCGCAAGATCGAAGACCTCAAGTCCCTGTCGATGCTGGTCGCCGGCCGAAAAAAATTGGATGAACCGGTTGAAGAGGAGGCGAGTGAAGATGACGACGAGGCGTTGATCGCGCTCGCCAACTTCGCCCGCCGACGGTCGGCCCCGCCCCCAGCGGCGGTCACGGGAGAAGCCCACACCGCCGACTGGCTTCCCTCGGGAAGTTGGGTGGCCCTGGTTGATCTGGTGGAATTGACCAACGAAGGCCGGCAATATCTGCAACGACTGGCGAACCCGCGCGGGTACTACACGGTCGACGCGACGCTGGCGCGGTTGAATCGACTGCCGATCGTGACAGTCTCGGGTATCTCGGAACACGGGTATGAGACCGCGTGTCATCTGCGGGTCGAATCGGTCGAGCGGTTTCAAGCACCGGCGGCGGAGATTGTCGCGGAACTCGATCAACTCGTCGCCGCCGACGAGCGGGTGCTTCTCGCCTGTCACAACGCGGGCGAAAAGCACCGGGTGACCGAACTCTTCGCTGCGTCGAAACTCACACAGCATGGTCGCCTGCGGGTGTGCGAAGGGAGGCTCGTCCGCGGATTTCGGCTGGTTGACGAACGGCTGATCGTCCTCAGTGATCACGAGTTGTTCCATCGGCGGGAAGTCCGCCGCACGACCCGCAAACAAACGGCCTCCACCGCCGCCCGGGCGATCGACAGCTTCCTCGAGCTCAAGGAAGGGGATCTGGTCGTTCACCTGATGAAGGGGATCGCCCGTTATCGCGGCATGCAAATGCTGTCGAAAGACGATCAGCAGGAAGAACATCTGGTCCTGGAGTTCAAAGAGGGAGCGCGGGTCTATGTGCCCGTCTCGCTGATCCATCTGGTACAGAAATACGTGGGAGGGGCGAAGTCGGCCCCCACTCTGTCTCCGTTGACGGGGACTTCGTGGGAGAAGAAGAAGCAGGCCGCGGCCGCCGCCATCGCCGACCTGGCGGGGGACATGCTCGCCCTGCAGGCGGCCCGCGATTCGAAACCGGGAATCGCGTCCCCTCCCGATTCGCACTGGCAACGCGAATCCATGGACCGTCTGATCTGCGGCGACGTGGGTTATGGCAAGACCGAAGTCGCGATGCGGGCCGCGTTCAAAGCGATCGACAGCGGCCGACAGGTCGCGGTTCTGGTTCCCACCACCGTTCTCGCCGAGCAGCATTACCGCACGTTCAGCGAACGGATGGCCGAGTTTCCGTTTCAGATCGACGTACTGTCCCGTTTTCGCACCAAGAAGGAACAGCGGGGTGTTCTGGAAAGGCTGGAAACGGGGACGATTGATCTGGTGGTGGGGACACATCGCATCGTCTCGCCCGATGTGAAGTTTTCGGACCTGGGGTTGCTGATTATCGACGAGGAGCAACGCTTTGGCGTCGAAGCGAAAGAGATGCTAAAGAAACTGCGACTGGAAGTCGACGTGTTGACCCTCACCGCGACCCCCATTCCCCGCACGCTGCACTTGTCCCTGTTGGGACTGCGGGACATTTCCAACTTGCAGACCCCTCCGCAAGATCGGGTGGCGGTGGAAACGCG
>JAPLOC010000097.1:4024-6401 GCA_026692825.1 Planctomycetota bacterium
CCGGTACGATACCGACCTCATCCGCCGGGCGATCGTGCGGGAACTAAATCGTGGCGGGCAGATCTATTTCGTCCACAACCGGGTTTACAACATCGAGACGATCGCCGACCAGTTGCAGGCGATTGTCCCCGAAGCCAAAATTGGAATCGTCCATGGGCAGATGGGGGAAGAGGAACTGGAAGCGACCATGGTCGCGTTCGTGAATCACCGCCTCGACATTCTGGTAGCGACCACCATCATTGAGAGCGGGCTGGATATTCCCAACGCGAACACGATTTTCATCCACCAGGCCGACAAGTACGGCTTGGCCGACCTGCACCAGTTGCGTGGGCGGGTCGGACGGTACAAGCACCGGGCGTACTGTTATCTGCTGCTGGAGGCGGGGCAGAGTCTGACGGGAACGGCGGCCCGGCGGTTGAAGGCGATTGAGGAATTCAGCGAACTGGGGGCGGGATTCAAGATCGCGATGCGCGACCTGGAGATCCGAGGTGCGGGGAACATTCTGGGGACCGAGCAAAGCGGCCACATCGCCGCGGTCGGTTATGAACTGTATTGCCAACTGTTGGAGACCGCCGTCCGCAAGCTGAAGAAAGAGCCGCTCAAAGAGACAGCGCACGTGGCGATTGACCTTCCGATCGAGGCGTTCATTCCGACCGAGTACATCCCGGCGGGCCGACCGAAAATCGAGGCGTATCGGCGGTTCTCGCGGATTGCGAGTTTTGAGGAACTCGAGGAATTGACCGCCGAGCTGGTCGACCGGTTCGGCCAACTCCCCGAGCCGGTGGAGACATTGGTCGAGTTGAAGCGGATTCAGCTTCTGGCGCAGCCGTGGCAGTTGGACGACATTCATCTCGAGCCGGGGTTTCTGGTCTTGGGGTATCGCAATCCCTTGCGATTGAAGCAACTGGTACGGGCCTCGGGGAACCGCTTGCGGGTGGTCGACCAGCGGAGCGCGTACCTGCCATTGGCCGACGAAGTCGCGTCGGGACGCAAGTTGTTGGTGGTGGTAAAAACGCTGTTGCAGCAATCGGCCATTCCGGTGTAGACTCCGCGCCCCCTCATAAGAACTCGACTCTCCTCACCGCGCCCAACGGGGAGTGCCCGAGCCCGCTTCCCGCCGAACAATCCCCCTTCCGTCACTTCAACCCCACCGGCCCCCTCTGACGCGTTGGCTGTGAATGGGACGCCTTCCGCGCGTCTTCCCCACACCAACTTTGGCCGGCCATCGAACGACTCATGGACGAGCATCTGATTCCGCCGAATCGACCGTTGCTGGTCAGCGCGACACTGCTGATGGCCGCGCTCGCAGGCTGCGAAGGCTCTGGCTCAAAGGTCAAGGATCCCGTCGTCCCCCCTCCGCCCCGGCGGATTTCGATGGACGACACTCCCGACCCCAGGCGCTCGAAAAGGGACGATTCCGACGAAACGGCAGTCGCTTCCGCCGATGGCTGGAAACAGATGGGGAAATCGAAGGATGTGAAGCTCTCGGGCGGGGCGGCGGGAAACGACGACGAAGTCGCGGTCGCGTCGGTGGGGACGCCCTTGGCCAAAGGCGAGGTCGCGGCCATCGTCAATGGTCGGCCCATCTTCTACGACGACGTCGCCGTCCGTGCGACACCCCAGTTGAAGCAGGCCAAGGCCCAACTGTCGCCGGTCGAATACCGCAAGTTCCGCCGAATGGTGGTCGAGAAATACCTGGAACCGTACATCGAACGCGAACTGCTGCTGCAGGCGTTGCGTCGCAAGCTCAAGCCGGAACAGTTCGACAGTCTGCAAAAAGGGCTGAACAAGCAGGTTGACGAAGATCTCAAGCAAGAGATGGAACGGCTGGGCGTCAGCAGCATCGGCGAACTCGAAGTCGAACTGCGGAAATCGGATCTGTCGGTCGAGGCGATGCGAACGATGATTCGCAACCAGAAAATGGCCGAGCAGTTTCTGGCCAGCCGGGCGGTGCCGCGCGATGGTTTCGACCGTCCCGATCTGGTCGCGTTTTATAAAGAGAATCTCGACAAGTACCGGATCGAAGCGCGGGTCCGCTGGCAGCAGATTCAGCTCACCTATTCCAAGAACGGCGGCGCGAAGAAGACTGAGGAACTCGCGAAACAACTGATCGCGCAACTCAAGTCGCTCCTGCGGGTCCGGCACCTGCATTCCCGCCTGGCAAGCCGGGCGGTCGAGTCGCAGTATCTCAACCAGCGCCTGCAGCAAGCCTTCGAACAAATCGACGGCGACACCGAACTCACCCGGCGGATCCACCGGGGTTTCCTCCCGAAGACCATGCCCGAGGTCGGCCAGGCGCGCTTCGCGGTTTGCTACCGGCCGCGCAGTCGGATCGGCGGCGACTTTTACGATGTCATGCGCCTCGACGAGGATCATG
>JAPLOC010000098.1 GCA_026692825.1 Planctomycetota bacterium
AGCGGCTGAAGCCGTCATTCAACGAAACGTACCACGGCTACAAGACGTTCAGCGCTTTACTGGAAGATGCCGCTGAACTCGGCCTGCTGCAGCTTGAAACCGACGAACGGAGCGGAACCTACGTCGTCACTCATTTCGGAGAGGAAAAGTCCGGTGGTGGCTCGGGGGGAGGCGACTCCGGTCGCGGGCCGAGGCGTCGAAATCGCGACCAGCGCCCGCTGCGTGGTCCGCGTCGCCCGGACGTTTCGAGTCGTGATGTCGACGAACCCTTGGAGTCGGCCCACGAAGCGCCGCTCGATCGCGGTCCCGAAAATGGCAACGAGGACAACGGCCCGGATAATGACTCGAATGGAGATTCGGACACCCGTCGGCGGCGCGGTCGCAGGCGACGCGGGCCGGCCGAATCCGAACGTTCGGGCGCTCCCATCGACCCCAAGCTTCCCCCGGAAACGTTCGACGACGAGTTTCTTCCCTGGCCGGAAGAGTAATTGTTGCCGGAGCGACCGGCGTAACGGGATCAGATTGCCCAACTGGCGACTTGACCCAGTCGGTGGTTTGAGTGGAATTGGTCGGTCCAGCCAGCGGATTTGCTGATTTCCAGGCGGAACTTCCGACACGGTCCGGGGCGCGGGATAGGCTGAAGGCACAGAGTGTGACTTCACCCCAGACCCTGCCCACCGATGTGCAATTTGCCCCACACGCCGGCCCCGTTCTCCGCCGCCCCCACGCGCTCGCTGGCACTGCTGATCTTCTTGGGGCTTGCCGGTTGCGCCAGCCTGTCGGCCGATCGGGGATATGCCACGAAGCCGCCAGCGGCGGAACCGGTCGTTGTGGAAGGTCCGCGAAGTGGCCAGCGTGTCGCCCGGACTTCGCGGGGAACTCCTGTGACTCGGGTTCACACGAATGGTGCGACCGAGACGAGGCAGCCAATGTCCCCCCAGCCGCGCTCCACCGCACGCATTCGACCAGTCCAGAATTCGTCGGCACCGGTCTACACTCCGCCCCCACTGACGGAGTGTCCGGACGGGTATTGGATCATTTCGAGCCGACCGACCAAGTGTCCTCCCGGCGATCCCGATTCGAGTCGTGAGTTGGGATACATCTATCGCACCCCCAGGGGCATGGTTCCGTATTCACGGGAAGACTTCCTGGGATCGCTACGGCCGGACCGGCCGGTCTGTTTCGTGATCCACGGCAGTTACAACTATTGGCCCGACGTATTGAGCGAAAGCGCCAAGAGTTTTCGCTGGGTCATGCAGGCCGCCCACGGTCGACCGGTCCAATTCGTCTACTTCAGTTGGCCATCCGATGGCTACGCCCATGTGTTGTTTCCGGTCGAACTGGCCGTCCTGGGCCGCCGCAGCGGCGTCCACGGAGTGTTCCTCGCGAATCTCATCACGAAGTTTCCCAGCGAACAACCGGTCACGATCATGGGGCACAGTCACGGAGCCCGGTGTGCGGTCGCGGCTTTGCATGCGCTGGGAGGGGGGGCGGTCGACGACGGATCGCGGTTGCCAGCGGGGTCGCCTGTACCGGCACGAATTCGATCTGTGCTGCTGGCGGCCGCCGTCGATCACGACTGGTTGAATCCGGGCGAGTGTTATGGCCAGGCGTTGCAGCCGGTGGAACGGATGCTGGTGGTCCACAATCGGCGTGATGGCTGGTTGGGTGCCTATCCGTTGAAGAACCTGATGGGGAACGACGCGGCGTTGGGATACCGTGGACTGCAGTTCGAAGATCAGATGAAACTGAGTGAACTGGGTCAGAAGATCACGTTGCTGGATGCCAGCCAACTGGCGGGGCGTTCACATGATTTCAGCGCGTTTCACTCGCGTCCGGAGCTCGCCAATGCGATTGCGCCGTTCGTGACGTTTGAAGACGAAGCGGGACCGCCGATGGAGGGGAATCCGTATCGTCC
>JAPLOC010000099.1 GCA_026692825.1 Planctomycetota bacterium
CTCGCCCGGCGTCTGGTGGAAGCGGGCGTCACTTACGTTCTTGTCAGCGGCGCGTGGGGGTATTTCGACCATCACGGCGACAGTGTGAATTGGGGTGGGATTGAAAAGGGTTTGAAGCCGCTGTTGCCGCACGTCGACCAGACGCTGTTCGCGCTGATCAATGATCTCGAACGCCGCGGTCTGCTCGATACCACGCTGGTATTGATGCTGGGTGAATTCGGACGCTCACCGGTGATCAACAAAGACGCGGGTCGTGATCACTGGACCAACGTGATGTCGATGGTGGCGGCGGGTGGCGGGTTGAAACATGGCCAGGCGGTCGGCAGTACCGACGCCCGGGGGTACGACGTGAAAGATGGTGTCGTCCGCCCGCAAGATCTGGCGGCGACCGTCTTCCGACACTTGGGGATCGACCTCAGTGCCCATTGGACGAATCCGCAGGGACGTCCCACGCCGATCGTCGCCGAGGGAGGGCGACCGATTCCGGAATTGATTTGATTGGACAACCGCCTTCCAAGCCACTCGGGTCGATGGCTGCCCAGAGAACGTTGTATTGCGCTCGTAGGCACATCGGCGGCTCGGCAGGAGCCTTGCCCTCCCGTGACGTCGATTTGCCGGCCGTGTCGCACCGACGCGCTCAATTCACTTGCAACCCCACCAGCATGTCGATCGCCATCAGGAACACGCGGGCGTTCGCCATCTGGGCGTAGTTGAAGGTGAAGATTCCCGATTTGCCAATCCCCAGGAAGCCTGACTTCGCCCCCACCCGCTTGACGGTGAACTGTCCGTCGTGAAGCGACACCTCCTGTACGTCGTCGGCGTCCAGGCGGTCTTTCTTCCCTCCCTGGATCAACTCGATAAAGCCGGGCCCGACGCGGACTTTGTCTTTGCCGGTGAGGGCGAATGAGATCGCCCCCGATTTCTCGAGTTCCGCCTTCGCGTGATCGAGGTATTGCTGGCTCCAGGCATTCTCGGCGGCTTGTGCGAAACAAAAGGGATCTTTCGCCGCCGGCGTTCCGTTTTCGCTGTGGTAGCTCCCTTGCAGCGTGGCGATCTTCTTCTGGTTGGCGGAGGACCAGACGAAATTGTAGTTCGTCCCCGTGTAGACACCGTTCGTGTAGTTCACCGTCTGACTTGTCCGCAGCTCGGCCGCCTCTTCGAATAGAAACAAGAGTTCCGTCTCGACGTCGGTGCGTTCCCCTTTGAACACGAGCCGGGCGATGCCCGCCTCGCCCACATAAGTACACGCCCCACGAAAACCGGTCGCGATGATGGTCACGACCCCGGCGACAGCGCTCCCGATCACCGCCCCCAATCCCGAAACGAGAGGACTCCAGTCGAACACAAAGTGGAACAACAAAAACAGTGCCAAAAACGACGCTCCGCCGAGCATGGCAGCAAAAATCAGCCGCAGCATCACTCCCCAGGGAGCCTTGCCATCCGTGAGGGTTGACCATGCGGTGTAAACCTCCCCGATCTCTTCGGGTGGATCCGCGAAGAAATCGAGATCCTCGGGAAGGGGATCGCCGTTGTGGGCAACCACATCGTCACCAGGAACCCACTGTCGCAGGGAGTCGTCGTAGTCTTCCATAAAATGCTCGCACGGCATAAGTGGAGAGATCGGCGGGATGAATCGCCGCGGATTTTCTCGCCGACGAACGACAGGGTCAAGTCGACTCGCCCGCGGAATCTCTGACGCAATTTCGGAATTCCGCGCACAATTCTCCGCACGGTCACGCCTTGACTCTATGAGAGCCACGCCGCCCATGGAAAATCCCCCCGCAGGTCAGTCAACGTCTGGCCAGATCGAGCGGTACCGCGCGTACCTGCTGCTGCTCGCCCGCCTGCAGGTCGATCCGCGGTGGCGGGGCAAGATCGATCCCTCCGACATCGTGCAGCAGACGCTCGTCGATGTCCGCGAACGCTGGCACCAGTTGGGTACCGACAACGCCGAACTGGGAGCGTGGTTGCGCAAGGCGCTTGCCAACAACCTCGCCGACGCGATCCGCAAACTGAAGACCACCAAGCGAGACATCGCACTCGAACGGCCGCTCGATCAATTGCTCGACGAATCGTCCGCCGCCCTCGCCCGCTGGCTCGCCGCCGACCAGACCAGTGTGTCGGCACGCGCCATTCGCGACGAAGACCTGTTACGCATGGCCCATGCGCTGCAATCGCTTTCCGAACCGCAGCGGGAAGCGATTGTGTGGCATTATTTGCAGGGATGTTCTCTGAAAGAGACCGCTCATCACCTCGACCGCAGCGACGCCGCGACGGCGGGACTGCTCCACCGGGGCCTGAAGACGCTGCGGGAACTGATGCGTGCTGACAAACCGAGTTGAACCATGCCCGACCCGCGTCCTATGTCCGATTCCGACCGTCCCAGCCGGCTTGACCAGGTGTTGGCCGACTATTTGAACCGCGTCGAAGCGGGAGCTGCGCCCGATCCCGCCGACTGGATCGCGCAACACCCCGACCTCGCCGACGAGCTGCGGTCGTTTCTGCGGAATCGCGAATCGGTCGGCCGGCTCGCGGAAGCGTTCCGGGAGATCACCGACACCCCCACCCTGGTCGCGGAGCCCTCGGGAGCCGGGGTCGGTGCCGTGGTCCGCTATTTTGGCGACTACGAACTGCTGGCGGAAATCGCCCGGGGCGGAATGGGGGTCGTGTATCAGGCCCGACAGGTGAATCTGAACCGGATCGTCGCGCTCAAGATGATTCTGGCGGGGGAACTCGCGAACGAAGCGGAGATCAAACGGTTCTACGCCGAGGCCGAGGCGGCCGCCGCCCTCGATCATCCGGGAATCGTTCCCATCTTTGAAATCGGTGAACATGAAGGGCAGCACTTTTATTCCATGGCGTTTGTCCCGGGGGACAGTCTGGCGAACCGGGTGGCGGGAGGACCAGTTCCCCCGACCGAGGCGGCCCAGCTCATGCACAAGGTGGCCGAAGCGGTGGAATACGCTCACAGCCGGGGGATCATTCATCGCGATCTGAAGCCGGGCAACGTGCTGATCGATTCGACCGGGCAGCCCCGAGTCACCGATTTCGGACTGGCGAAACAGCTCGCCCGAGGTTCGGAACTGACCGGGACCGGGCAGATTCTGGGGACACCCAGCTATATGCCCCCGGAACAGGCGGCTGGCGACCCCGACAAAATCTGCCGGCAGTCGGATGTCTATTCGCTGGGGGCGATTTTGTACTGCCTGTTGACAGGGCGACCCCCGTTCCAGGCGGCCAATCCGATCGACACCCTGCAACAGGTGCTGAAGCAGGAACCGGTGCCGTTACGACAACTCAACGCGCAGGTTCCGCCCGATCTCGAGACGATCACGCTCAAGTGCCTTGAAAAGGATCCCCAGGCGCGATTCGCCACCGCGCGGGAACTGGGGGAGGAACTCGACCGCTTTCTGGCGGGGACACCCATCAAGTCGCGTCCAGTCGGCGCGTTCTCCCGAGTTGTGAAATGGGCTCGCCGTCGTCCTGCGGCCGCCGGCTTGTCGGTGGTCAGCGGACTGGCGCTGCTGGCGCTCGTGGGACTCGCGGTTGGCGCGTGGTACTACGGGCAATTGCGCGAGGCGCTGATGGAGACCGAAGCCGCCCGGGGTCAGGCGGAGGATGCTCGCGGTCGCGCGGAGATGACATCAACAGCCGCAGAGAGCAGTGAACTCACCGCCCGCCAGAGCTGGCAGGGGGGGCGCATCGACCGCATGCGCACTTTGCTGGAACGGCAAATCCCCAAACCCGGTGAACCCGATTTGCGGGGGTTCGAGTGGCACTACCTGATCCGCGTGGGAAACGCCGAACAGAAGATCCTTCCAGGGAGTTTTCCCATTGTCCGCGGGCTGACGTTCCTTCCGGGGGGCGAACGACTCCTCTCGGCGCATCGCAGTGGGACGAACCGCGAACCGGGGGAAATGCGGCTGTGGGATCTCAATGGATCGCGGGAATCGGAGCGTCTGTTTCGATCCGCGGAACCGTTCAGCAATGGACACACCTCTGCGAACGCACTAGCGCTCTCCTCCAACGGGGTTGTCGTCGCGGTGGACGACGAGAAAGTTGTGCGATTGATCTCCCTCGAATCGGGCCAGACGTTGCGGACATTCCAAAGTCCGATGGACTATGTCGGTTCTCTGACGTTTTCCCCCGATGGCAGCCGGCTCGCCGTGGGAAGTCTCGACAACACAGTCTCGATTTGGGACCGGAACAATGGTACCGAGATCGCCCGACTGACGGAACAAAAACTGGGAGTCCTTGCGCTGGCGTGGTCACCCGACGGAACAAAACTCGTGACCGGATCTGGAGACGACCGGGCCCCCACCTGGTCTCAGTTGCAGAATGGAGAACTCAAACTGTGGGACGCCGCCACCGGGACGGAGATCCGCACGTTTGCCCGCGACCCATCCCAGGTCAACGCGGTCGCGTTCGCGGGGAATGAACTGATTGTCAGCGGCGGATTGAATGGCGCGGTGCAGGTTTGGGATGTCGCCACGGGGAAACTGAAACGACAATTGGGAACGCAGACCGCCGCGATCCGGGGGGTGGCGTTTTCAGGGCGGATGCGTGCGGCCGCCGTTGCGTGCGATGACGGAACGGCACGGGTTTGGCAGATTGATACCGGCGAAGAGCTGGCCTTGTTGCGGGGGCACGCCGGCCGGGTATATTCGGTGGCGTTCGATGAGACCACGGGCCGGCTGGCCACCGGGGGGTACGATGGCACGATTCGCTTGTGGGATGTGGAAGAACACCGCGTCCGGTCGAATCTCGGTCCCCACGGCTCGACGATTCGCGCGATTCACTTCACCAATGACAGTCGCACGGTGGTGACGCAAGATTATAAGGGAATTCGCGTCTTTGATGCCGCCACCCGCCGACTCGAGAAGGAGATTTTTCCCGACCACTGGATGGTGTCGTCCGCGCTCTCTCCCGACGGATCGCGGTTGGTGATTGGGGGATTTCAGGAAGAGGATGGAGGTGGACCGGGATATGTGACGCTGTGGGACGTCGCGTCGAGTCGACGGATCGTGGGCTTTGATCCCGAGGCGGGTCTGGCGATCGAAGTCTTTCCTTCCCCCGACTGGCGCTGGCTGGCGACAACCGGTCGCACGAATGTCGTAGGAGAGCGGTTGATGTCGTTTTGGGAGCTGACCGACTCGGGACCAGGGGAACGAATCGGAACCTGGTCCGTCGTCGGTGAGCCGGTCTTTTCGCAAGACAGTCGGCAGTTGTATTTCGTGGCACCCGAAGGGGTGAGCCGGTTGGAGTTGCGGCAGGGAGCCGTCCCGCGTCCGCTCGCGACCACGACTTCCCCCATGCGCATCGTAGCGCTCTCTACGAATGGGGAATGGCTGGCTGGAGGGGGCGAAGACGGAACGTGCGTCTTATGGAATCTGAAAAACGACGCGATCGTTGAGACTTGGCGGGCGCATCGTGGCAGAATTGGAGCGCTGCTGTTCGCTCCCGCCGGCGAGACACTGGTCACCGCCGACGGATCGGACACTCGGCTTTGGAATCTCAATGCGGCCACGCCACGAGGCGAGCTGTTTCCGGTCACGCCACGAGCCGAGCTGTTCGTTCCCGCCTGCCAGATGCGCATCACCCCCGACGGTCGCACTCTGGTGACGGCGTGGGAGACGTTGGGATTCTGGCAGTTGAGTACCGGGCAGGAACTGTTGCGACTGGAAGGGTACCGCATCTTTCCCCCCGGCTGCCTGGCGATTTCGCCCGATGGAACCGTGGTGGCTGAAGGGGGGGGAAACCGGGATGAAAACGAAGGTGTTTACATCTGGCGGGGACCACGGAGTCGGGAGTGAGTGACGGAACCTTGTGGCTTCGCTTCTCCCGAAAAACGAAATCCCATTGGACACTGGACCCATGCCTCCAAAATCCCAGGGGGGGGTCTGGGGGGGACAGAGTACCCCTCAGCTCCCGCCCAACGGTTGAATCCATCTCTGGACTTCCGGCACGCAATCGAAGTCACCGCCTGAAGACCACCCACGGATTCAGAGGAGCAGGCTGTCTTGTCAACCGAGCTTAGCCTGCCGGCGTAATTCCAAATACGCTTCCAGACACCCCCGTTGGACCCGATTGAGTCGAACCCTCGGACGCGATCGCTTGAGGAACGCCAGTCCTTCATCGATGGTCGTCACGGTCCCGTGTGACAGCAGAATCGCCACCGCGAACAGACCCGTCCGCCCATAACCTCGGGCGCAATGCTGCGAGCCACACACTCTACTGTGCCGGGCTGGGTGCCGCTCCGTCCAGAATGGGGCAGCATAGATACGAAGGGAGCGCGCGAATCTTCGCCGGCTCGGTGAACTCAGAGGTCAGATCGACGTAGTTGTCGACCGCGG
>JAPLOC010000100.1 GCA_026692825.1 Planctomycetota bacterium
ATGGCGAGCAACTCCATCCTGTTCATCCCTTTCATCCTCTTCATCCTGTCAAATTCTTTCCGTCCGTCGTACGCACCCTCAAAGCCGCACAACCCTATTCCGCAGTTCAGCTTCTCGGCCCACTCGCTGGATACATCACTGGTAGGGACATCACCACTTGAAGACCCAACACGAACTCCGAGGAGGGGCCTGAGTGGGGGGCCTCGTCGTCAAAGCAATCTTGGCAGAAAAAATGCGGGTACGGAGCAGCTCGTCGAATTGGCCGCAAAATCTGTGCGGCGAAACAAGAATTGAATGAATTGAGTCATTGAACGCTCTGGCCATTCCTTGAAAACCTAGCTTCACCCGCCGCTGGCTCCCACGACGCACTTTGGCACTCGAATGTTTACGCACGAAGTGTGATCCGGTAAACCCGTCTTGAAGTTAGCCCGCAACCACCGGTCAATCAACATGCACGGCCAACCACTGTCGGCGGTCTCTGACGCTGGGGAAGGGATCTCCCCGTTGATAGAATCCAGAAAGCAAATCATTCGCGCGCCCCAGAGGGCGAGTGAGCGTTCCGTGAAAACCCCGTGCCTCCGGAGTTCCCGTCCCATGCCGTCCCGCCTGGATCGTCCGTTGTCGTCCTTCGCGATGACCCGTCGTCGCCTGTCCGCCGTGACGGCTTTGCTCGTTGGTCTGTGTTTCGCGATCGCGACGGCGACCCTTTCGCGGGCCGACGACGTTCCGAAGGGGGAAGTCACGAAGTACACGTTTGAAAACAGCCAGGTTTTTCCCGGCACATTCCGCGACTACTGGGTGTATGTTCCCAAGCAATACAACCCGGAGAAACCAGCCTGTGTCTACGTGAATCAGGACGGGGTTCAATACAACGCGCCGCAGGTCTTCGACGAATTGATCGCGAAGCAGGAGATGCCGGTCACGATTGGGGTGTTTGTGATGCACGGGCGCGTGAAGGCGGCCAGTCCCGACAAGGAACTCGACCGGTTCAATCGCAGCTACGAGTACGACGGTTTGGGCGATGCCTACGCCCGTTTCATTCTTGACGAACTCCTGCCCGACGTCGAAAAGAAAACCGCCGCCGACGGGCGCGCGATTCACCTTTCAAAAAATGGCAACGACCGCGCGATTGGCGGGGCGAGCAGCGGGGCGATCTGCGCCTTCACCGCCGCCTGGGAGCGCCCCGACGCGTTCCGCCGAGTCTTCAGCAGCATTGGAACCTACGTCGGCCTGCGCGGCGGACACAGTTACGCCACCCTCGTCCGCAAGTACGAACCGAAACCGATTCGGATCTTTTTGCAGGATGGTAAGAACGACCTCAACATCTACGGCGGTGACTGGTGGATGGCGAATCAGGAAATGGAACGGGCACTGACATTCGCCGGCTATGAAGTCGACCACGTCTGGGGTGACGGAGGCCACGACGGCAAACACGCCACCGAAGTCTTCCCCAACGCGATGCGGTGGCTCTGGAAGGGCTGGCCCGAAGCCCCCAAAGCAGGGGCTGGCTCGCCGCAGTTGAAAGAGATTCTGATTCCTGGGGAAGAGTGGAAACTGGTGGGCGAAGGATACAAGTTCACCGAGGGACCCGCCGCCAACGCCCAGGGAGTGATCTACTACAACGACGTGGGAGACAACAAAACCTATCGCATCGACGCCAACGGCAAGCCCGAAGTCTTTCTCCCCGACAGCCAGCGGGGGGATGGCCAGGCGTTTGGTCCCGACGGCCGGCTGTACGCCGCCTCGGCCACCAAAGAGGCGATTCTCGCCTGGGATGCACAAGGCCGATCGACGGTGATCGCCGACGGGTTTCGCGGGAACGATCTCGTTGTCCGACACGACGGTGGAATCTACGTGACGCAGCCCGGCTGGAACGGGACCGACCAGAGTCAGATCTGGTACATCAGTCCCAAAGGGGAGAAAAAGGTCGTCGACAAAGGCTTGCGGTTTTCCAACGGAATCTGCCTCTCGCCCGATCAGTCGCTCCTTTACGTCGCCGACAGCCGGTCGCACTGGGTCTACAGTTACCAGGTGCAGCCCGACGGCTCGCTCGCTCACAAGCAGAAGTACTTCCATCTGCATGTTCCCGATACCGCCGAGGATAGCGGCGTCGATGGCTTGCGGGTGGACCGCGACGGTCGGTTGTACTGCGCGACGCGACTGGGGTTGCAGGTGTGTGATCAGGCGGGGCGGGTGAACTGCATTATCCCGTCGCCGAATGGCAAACTTGCCAACCTCTGCTTTGGCGGTCCGAATTTTGATGTGATCTACGCCTGCTGTGGCGACAAGGTCTACTCGCGCAAGGTGAAGACGCAGGGGGCGCGGGCGTACGACGCACCCAACAAGCCGGCGACCCCCAGGTTGTAGGATCAATCGCATGATCACCCACAAAGAGAGCCTGTGGAACCGTCGCGAACTGTTCCAGCGCACGGGGGCGGGGTTTGGCGGGCTGGCGCTCGCCGCCCTGCTCGGAAGCGAGTCGAACGGCGAGCCCGCGACCGCCACCAGTCAAAATCCACTGGCCCCCAAAGCGGCGCAGTTTGAGGCGTCGGCGAAGCGGGTGATCTTCCTGTTCATGCCGGGGGGGCCGTCGCAGGTCGACACGTTTGACCCCAAGCCCCGCCTGCAGGCGGAGGATGGAAAACCGGCCCCCCGACTCTATCTGGGGCAACAGCGAAACCTGCTCGCCTCTCCCTGGAAGTTTCAAAAGTACGGGGAGTCGGGGCTGGATGTCAGCGAATTGTTCCCCCACACGGCGGGTTGCGTCGACGATTTGTGTGTCATTCGGTCGATGGTGACCGACGACCCGAATCACCCTGGCGGTTGTCTGTTGATGAACACCGGGGAGCGGGTCTTCTCGCGTCCCAGCATGGGGGCGTGGATCACCTATGGTCTGGGGAGCGAGAACCAGAATCTCCCCGGTTTTGTGGCGATTGGTCCGGGGCCGATCATTGAGGGAGCCCGCCAATATGGTTCCAGTTTTCTCCCCGCCGCCTATCAGGGAACGTTCGTTTCCGACCTTCAGAACCCTCTCAAGAACCTGTCGAACCCGCGGGTAAAGCCGGCCCAACAGCGGCGCGAACTCGACGCGCTCGCGAAGCTGAATGAGTTCCACCGATCGACCCGACCCGACGACAGTCGGCTCAGCGCTCGGATCGAGTCGTTCGAACTCGCGTACCGCATGCAGGCGGCCGCCCCCGAGGCGTTTGACTTGGCGGGTGAAAGCCCGGCGACCGGTGCGCTGTACGGCCTCGACACCCCCGAGACGGCGATTTTCGGGAAGCAGTGCCTTCTGGCGCGACGCCTGGTCGAACGGGGAGTCCGGTTCGTGCAGCTTTACCACACGACGGGAGGCTTTCAGCCGTGGGACCAGCACAGCGGACTCAAGGCGGGCCACGAAAAGCACGCGCTGGCGACCGATCGACCGATCGCCGGCCTGCTCCGCGATTTGAAGCAGCGGGGCTTGCTCGACGAGACACTGGTGATCTGGGGGGGGGAGTTTGGTCGAACCCCCGCGCGCGAGGGAATGGCCGACGGGCGGGATCACCACCCGTTCGGGTTCACCATGTGGATGGCGGGTGGAGGAGTTCGCGGCGGGATGGCGTACGGCGCGACCGACGAGTATGGCTGGGACGCGGTCGAGAACAAAGTTCACGTCCACGATCTGCACGCCACCATACTGCACCTGTTGGGACTCGATCACGAACGCCTCACCTACCGGTTCGCCGGCCGCGATTTTCGACTGACCGATATCGCAGGTCGCGTGGTCGATGGGATTCTCGCCTGAAGCGGTTGTGGAATTACCAGCGGCGTAACGGTTTTCATCCAGACGCTTCGTGCGTCGCCCCTGTCACACGCGGGAGTTCGAAGCATGATTGTCGGCGTTCCAAAAGAGATCAAATCGGATGAGTACCGCGTCGCGATGATCCCGGCGGGGGTCGAGGAATTGACCCGCGCGGGGCACGTGGTGTTGATCGAAACACTCGCGGGAGTCGGTTCGGGAATTTCGGACGACGACTACCGCGTCAACGGTGCCGAGATTGTCGCAACCGCCGCCGAGGTATTCGCCCGGGCCGAGCTGATCGTCAAAGTGAAAGAACCGCAGCCAGCGGAATTCCCGTTGCTGCGCGCCGGGCAGGTGCTGTTCACGTATCTGCATTTCGCGGCGAGTGAATCACTGACGCGATCGGTTCTCGAAACCGGTGTGACCGCGGCCGCCTATGAAACTCTACGTGGGAAGCATGGAGATCTCCCTTGCCTGACCCCCATGAGCGAAGTCGCGGGGCGGATGAGCATTCAGCAGGGGGCGAAGTTCCTGGAACGGCCACAGGAGGGACGGGGGATTCTGTTGGGCGGCGTGCCCGGTGTTCCGCCGGCGCACATCACAATCTTGGGTGGCGGCGTCGTGGGAAAGAATGCCGCACGCATCGCCGCCGGCTTTCAGGCCGACATCAACATCATGGACATCAACGTCGACCGCCTGCGGTATCTCGACGACATCATGCCGGCGAATGTGAACACGCTCTACAGCGATCGGCACAACATCCGCGAGCAGCTCTCGCGAGCTGACCTGGTGATCGGGGCGGTCCTTGTCGAAGGGGCGCGGGCCCCTCGGCTGGTCCGGCGCGACGATTTGAAACTGATGAAGCCGGGAGCGGTGATCATTGATGTGGCGATCGATCAGGGAGGCTGTGTCGAGACGGCCAAACCGACGACCCATTCGCATCCGACGTACATCGTGGATGGCATCGTGCACTATTGTGTGACGAACATGCCGGGGGCGGTGGGACGGACCAGCACCTACGCGCTGTCGAATGTGACGTTCCCGTACGTGATGCAGATCGCACAGCGCGGCTTACGCGCCGCCGCCGCCCTCGACCCGGGGCTGGCGAACGCGGTGAACATGTACGCTGGCAAAGTGACCAATCGCGCCGTCGCCGAGACATTTCAGTTGCCGTTCACCCCCTACGAACCGGCGAATTCGCCGGGGTAGTCGCCTGGACAGGGCGTCGAGAGCCGCGCACTCCTTGGAGTGCGGGGCCTTGTCCCCGCCTTTCGTTCTACTTCACTCCATCTCTCAGCAGGCACGCTGGGGGTTATCCGTCGCAGCGCGCGTGGGTCTCGGCGAACTGTCGACGGCTTTGTAGCAGCAGATTCCTTCCACGCCACGAACAATTTCGCATCGGCAGGCAGAACGTCTTGTGCGCCTGCCGCAAGTCGAGGGAGGATGAAGGAAAGGCGGGATCGAGATCTCGCACTCCAGGGTCAATTCAACAACTTTCGAATCCCCTCGATCTTCGGCTCGTCCTTGGGGGAGAGTCGGCCGAGCAGCGGTGTTACGACACTCGCGCCGAGTTGAGCGGTTCCAGTTCTTCCGAACGCTCTCCCGTCGCGATCCAGTCGGCGAGGAGTTGTCCTGTCGCGGGCGCGAGCAACAGTCCGTTGCGAAAGTGGCCGGTCGAGATCCACAGGTTGTCGCAATCGGGGACGCGGTCGACGATCGGCAGTCCATCGCGGGTCGCGCTGCGAATGCCGCACCAGGCCCGGGTGAATGGCACGTCCTTGATCGCCGGGATCAGTTCGCGCGCCGCCTGCGCCATTTGATACGAGAGTGTCGCGTCGGGTTCCTGCCGATTGTTCTCGGCAAGTGTCCCCCCAGTGATGATCTCCCCCGACTTCAATTGCAGGGTGAGGAATTTTCCTCCGACAGTGCCACGCAACAACGGGGGCAAAGGGCCGGTGGCGATCATCTGTCCTGAAACGGGTCGCACGAAGTGGGGTGGCACAGGGGCGAGCGCCCCGGAACAGATCACGACCTGCCCGGGGTAACAGAGGCCGCGACTGGTCTGAACTTCGACAACCCGCGCTCCGACCCGTTTCGAACTGACGAATTCGGTTTGAACGGCAAATTTCGCTCCGAGCCGGCGGGAGCCGCGCGCGAAGGACGCCGCCCCTTTCAGCGGATTCGAATGCGCATCCGAGGCGCAGTGAATACCGGCCGTCAGGCCCGGGCGAAGTTGCGGTTCCAGGTGAGTGATCTGCTCGGCGTCAACGGCGTGGACGGTATATCCCGCTTCTTGCGCCTCGTGAGCGAAGGTGACGGCGTCATTGCGGAATCGGTCGGGGTTGACCGTCAGAAATCCATTCACCCGCCAGTCGATGTCAAAGTCGGGCTTCAACGACAGGCGACCCCACAGATCTCGACTGCGCAGAGCCAGTGGCTGGAACGCGGGAGGATGGTGTGGCCCCTGGTCGCTGGGCCAGATCCCTCCAGCGGCGGCCGCCGTCGCCCCCGACCCAAGGGTGTTCGCCTCAATCAACTGCACCGTCTTTTTTTGGGTCGCTATAAAATACGCCGTCGCCAGTCCCACGATCCCACCGCCGACGATCAGCACATCCGGGTTCGTAAGCGCGAGTCCATCATCCCGCTCCAGCTCACCGAGGTCTGCGGGTGACAGAGTGTGCCTCCAAATCGAAGCATTGGTCAGCGTCAGCGATTCCATCGGGATCCGTGAGGGGGAAGGGTTGGCGGTCTGGAGCGGCGAGACGCAATGCCCACAGAGTCTGTTCTTTGCGCTGGGTAGCGTAACAGATGGACGGGGGTCGGCTCAATTTGCGATCCGCGAGTCAAGTCAACCGCACGGCCTGTTCCGCGATGCTTGGGTGCCGGGGGGCTCTGCCGGCGAGGGGAATCTGAGCCGCCCCAGTGGGGGAAGAACTTCCCGGTTTTCGCGGTGTACGCCTCCCATGTCGCGCCGAATTCGGCCGCCAGAGCGGTCTCTTCGATCCGCACCTTCATCCGCATCAGGGTGATGTGTGCCAGCGCCACAAACGCCATCGGAAGATTCGGAACCACCATCAGCGAACAGAGCATCAGTTGAATGCTGAGGGAATAGATCGGGTGCCGCACGATTCGAAACGGCCCATTCGTCACCAAGGTCTTCATCTGGCCGGGAAGGACGGCCACGCTCCAGTGGCGTCCCATTGCGATCCAGCAGTAGATGGTGGCAGCGAACAGTCCTAATGCGACGATCGCGGCTCCCATGCGGATCGCGCTGAATGGAGTGTCTTGCGCCCAGGCGGGAAGTCCCCACCAGGGATTGGTGTGCCTGACAGCGATCCAGGGGAACGTGTGCCACCCGGTGATGACCAGCACCCAGACGGGCCAGATCCTCCGCTCGGTGGCCAGTCTGGGGACCATGACCCCCTGCTTGTGATGGCGGAGACGCGCCAGGGCGAGTTTGATCAGCACGATCGTCCAGTAACAACTGACGATCGAAGCGATAAGAGCGGCGGAATGGGCGAGCATGGTTTTAGGGGCCGCGAACGAATGGGTTATAGGGAGCCGACCGCGCTGCGAAGGTTGAGGCAATCTGGCGGGAGTCTGTTCGGGCAAAATGGCTCACCCGAATGGGGGACGGCCCCCGATAGTCAATCGACAGGCCATCATCGGCCGATGGAGCCGTCACTTGAGGAATTCGCTTTCGCACGAACACGTCGACCATGCGGTGTCGCCCGGCGCGATTCCACACCGGCCGGCGCACCGCCTGGCGGGACTCGACGCCCTGCGTGGCATCGCCATGCTGCTGGGGGTCGTGCTGCACGCGTGCTGCGCCTACTCGGCGACGACCCTCGACGGGCTGATCTGGCCGGTACGCGAGGCGGTCACGTCGCCCACATGCGAAGCGCTCTTCTGGTGGATCCACACTTTTCGACTGCCGCTGTTTTTCTTCCTCGCCGGCTACTTCTCTGAGAATCTGTTCCAGTCGCGCGGTGTGGAAGGTTTCTGGAAACAGCGTTCGGTAAGGATCCTCATCCCGTACTATGTGGGACTGGTGACGATCCTGCCGGTGAATCTGGTCGTGTGGACGATCGGTTGGCTCCAATCGGGACTTTGCACCTGGGAGCAGGCGGTGACTCCGTTCGTTCCCTTTCCCCCGGAACTTCAGGCGCACTATTTCGGGCCGGCACACCTGTGGTTTCTGATGGATCTGACGTTCATCACACTGGCCTATGGCCTGTTGCGCTGGGATTGGAATTCCAGCTCCCACAAGCCCCCCGCCTGGAAACTGCCGCTGGGACCAGAATGGTTACGGCCAATCTGGTTCATTGTCCCCTCGGCGATTTTGTTGTGGGACGACATCTCGTCTTCATACTTCGGCTTCTACTTCATCGTCGGTGTCCAGGTCGATCGGCGAAAGGATCTGTTATCGCGACTGGCAGGATTCCCATGGTCGCATCTGATCGCAACGCTGCCGAGCGTGGCGGTGGTTTTGTGGCTGGCCCCTGCGCAAGCGCGGCACGAATTGTCCGACGGGGGCATATTGACCCTGGCGATCGCGGTCGCCTGGACCGCCTGGTTCACGATGTTCAGCGCTCTGGGTGGGGCGCTCAAACTTCAGACGCAGCATCGCGGCATCCGCTATCTGGCGGATGCCGCCTACTGGATCTACCTGTGCCATTTGCCCCTGGTGGGACTGGGTCACGTGCTGCTCGCGCCGGTCAGCCTGCCGGCGGTCGTGAAAATGCTCGTGGTGTCCGCCGCGACGCTGCTGCTGGGTTTGGCGAGTTACCACACGCTGATTCGCTACACCGTGGTGGGGCGGGTTCTCCACGGCGAGCGAAAGCGGGGGAAGGAACACGGGCCACCCATCGAGAGGCAGCCAACAGCAGTTCCAGCGCCCCATCTGGGATCACGGGTTCCTTCGCCGAAGACATAGAGTCGACGATAGTCGCCGGACTCCGGTCACGGGGCAAACGGAGTTGACGCCTTGGAACTCCACCGTCGCCTGTCGATTGGCGGCTACTTTTTCTTAGTCAGCTCCGCGAGCGCCTCCAGCACCTGCTGGTCGTGGCCGTCGACGCTGACCTTCTTCCACACCTTGGCGATCTTCCCTTCGGCGTCGATCAAGAACGTCGATCGCTGAATTCCCATCGACTTCTTGCCGTACATGTTTTTCTCGCGCCAAGCGCCGTATTTGTCGGCGATCTTGTGATCGGGATCCGACAGCAGGCGGAAATTGAGTTCGTATTTGTCGCGAAATTTGACGTGACTGGCAGAGTCGTCGGGGCTGACTCCAAGAACCACCGCTCCCAGTTTCTCAAGAGCTTTTTTCTGGTCGCGGAATGCACACGCCTCTTTGGTGCAACCGGGGGTGTCGTCTTTGGGATAGAAGTAGACCACGACGGGTTGCCCCTTGAGAGCCGAGAGTTTGACCTTGCTGCCATCGTCGGCGACCAGATTAAAGTCGGGTGCCTTGGAACCTTCGGCGGGCCATTCAGGAGCGAGTTCAGACATCGAGACAACCTTGAGAGTGGTGCGGGCGATTGTGTTTTGAGGACGGAGTTCATCGTAGGAAATGGCCGCCAATCAATGAACCCACCCACAGAATCCGGGTTGGATAGCCGGACAGCCTCTTCAACTGGTGGAAAACCGACCTTAGGCGGAAGCCATGCCGTCGGTGAAGACGGCGGTGGTCAGGGACATGCCGGCCAGGTGGTCGTTGACCCATTTGATGCCAGCGCTGCAGGCTCCGAGCAGGTGCGGGGCCGGGGCGATCAGCGGGAGGATGCTGTCTTCCGCCTCGCTATAGATCGGCATCAGGTCGCCCCCCTGAATCGCGCAGAAACGGTCGCCAGCTCCAATCGCAAGCAGCATCTTGGCGTAGCTCTCGAGATTGACCTCGCCTTCGCCGTGCCCACAGAACTGGTGGCCGCGCTGGGACCAGTCTTCGCTGATCATCAGAGTGGAGGCCCCCTCAAGGTACTTGAAGTTCTTCGCATGACTTCCCACCACCCGCGGCGCGACGAACGGGCTGGTGAAACGCCGCGTCCAGCTTTCTCCTGCCCAGCAATGGCTGGGGTCGCCCCAGACGCACAGGGACGGGTCGTAGTCGGTTGCCATCAGGAGAAGGCCGAAATCGCGGGCGCAAATGGCACCGGTACCGGGATGAAGTTCGTGCGCGAGATAGGCCCCGAGCTGGTTGGCCCGGGCGCGGATTCGGGCGGTTTTGTCGCGGAAACGTTCGAGACCCCGGGCCAGCATGTCATCCCAGCCGAATACCCACGGATACCCGCTGTGCAGCACGGGCTGGCCCCACAAACCCCAGAACCAGCCGAAGATGTGAATGCCCAGTGCCGTCCCGGTTTCGAGCAGGCCGAGAATGTATTCCTCGGACCAGTCTTCGACATACTGTGTCCCTTTGGCCGCCACCGACGCGGGGACAAACTTGTCGGCATACTCAAGGCCCCAATGGGCGCTCAGGTGCGCATAGCCGGCGCAGTGAGCGCTGATGACGGGGGCGACGATGCCTGCGTCGGCGAGCGCCTGACGGATTTCCGCTGGCTCGCGGAAAACGATCCGGCCGTTGTCGCCGTGCCCGGGTCCGTGCAACAGGTAATTCGAGATCATCAGCGAACGGGCACCGCAGCCGGTGGCGTAGCTGGCGACCGCTTCCAGCGTCTTCAGTGAACCGACGAGCTGCCCGGTCTCCACCCCGGAGACAAGACTCACCTGCCGACCACATCCGAGATTCAACCGGGCGCGGTTCGGGTCGAAGCAGGCATTCAGTTCCTTGAAGTAGAGCGGGTTCATCAGTCGGGTCTCGGCGTCGGCAGCGGGTGTTAAAACAAGACTTTTACCGGAGCGTGTGACGAACGTAAAGCCACGCCGCCGCACGAAGCGAAGTCACGAACTCTGGTCTTCATGAGGGCAGATCCCGTAGAATCATTACGCCCGGTTGCACTCAGATCGATCCCTCGATCGTATTGGCGTCCCGTTGATGAGTTCTCCCCCTTCCGAAGAGCCCGACACGTCGGATCTGGCGCTGCTCGCGCGAGTGCGCGCCGGAGAGTCAGACGCGGCGACCGAGTTGTATTTGCGGTACGCACGCCGACTGCATGGCCTCGCCCAGCGGCAGATTTCGACCAGCCTCTCCCGCCGAATCGATCCGGAGGAGATCGTGCAATCGGTCTTCCGGACGTTCTTTCGCCGGGCGGCGACACAGGACTATTTCGTACCCGAAGGGGAAGAGTTGTGGCGGTTGCTGCTGGTGATCACGCTGAACAAAATCCGGCGGAGCGCGAAGTTTCATAACGCGCAACGGAGGGACGTGCGCCGGACTTCGGACGACCAAGGAGGTATCGACCACTACTTGTCGGCCGACTCGTACGCCGACGAAAACGCCCTCACCATTCTGCGGATGGTGATCGACGACGTGATTCGCTCGCTGCCTGAAAACCAGCAGAAAATCGTGCGGATGCGCATCGAAGGGTACGAGATCGACGAGATCTCGCAGAAGACCGACCGCGCCAAGCGAACCGTCGAGCGAATCCTGCAGGAGTTTCGCAGCGAGTTGTCCAAGCTGCTCGCCGACGCCGAAAACCCTGGCGGTGAATCAACCAATTCTCCGTCGGCAGGGACTTGATCCCTTAAAACCTGTCCAAAATCAAGACCGCACCCAATTTCGCCCGCCAGCGGGCTGTTGCGGACTGTTACGGTGTCGGAATTCCCGCGTACCAGTACCAGGTAATCAGTGGCTTTGAAGTCGGCACCGTCTGCCACGGATTGGGGCGACTGGCAGCGACCGCGACCGGAGTGGCAATCGTGACCGTGGTCGTCCAGGTGTAGGCCGGTTGCCGGGTTCCCGGATTGGAGCCGCTGGGAAGCGTTCCTGTCGGATCACTGAGAATCGGTCCGATCGGTTCCGAGATTCCGCAACCACCGATTTCGAAAGCGATGGTGGGAATGGAACCCCCGTCCCGGGCGACCGCGTTCACCCGCACCAGGTAGCTCCCCTGAGACAACAGGACGCTGCTGGCGGTTCGGGTTTCCCCCGCCAGCCCGACCAGCCGATAGACCTCACGTCCGGTCGCGTCAAAGACTGTGTATTGCAGGGCGATCGCGTCACCGGTCGGCACACTGGCCGAGGCGAGTTCAAAGTGGAAGAGCTGGGTCTGCGCGACATCGAGCTGGTAAAGCCGCGTCGATTGCTCAGCAGTCAAAGTGCCGGCGGCGAATTGTTCCAGTTGGATTGCATGCGAGCCAAACCGGGCGGCGAAGACATAATTCCCAGGGAGCGGGCCGGCACTGTTTGATCGCGACTCCACTCGGGCCGTGTATTCACGGCCAGACGTCACACCGGTTGCCTGGATTGTGTACACGCCCAGACCATTCGTGATCACCCGCGTCGGAACGATCTCGCCATCGTCGTCGAGCAACGTGACGAACGGCTGTATGCCATTCTGTTCGACCGCGCGGACCGTAATTGTCAGGACGGTTTCGGCGGTATCTGAGGAATTGGGGGACTTCACCACGAATTCCGTGACCGGTCGATTCGCGGTGACGGTTCCAGTCGAGTCATACCGTGTGAACGGCGAAAAACCTTCAGTTGGCTCCAGTTCTTTCGTCAGGATCCCGGAGGCGTTGGTACGGACCTCCGATTCGGATTCGTCTTCGTCTTCCAGGTCGGGAAGCTGTCCCGTACGCAGGAACTCCTGCAATTGGTTGGCCGACAGATAGTCGAATCGGCCCCTGGCGACGGAATCGATGACGGCGTCGTCGGCAGTCAGCCGGTCATCGAATTTCGCCACCAACGTGTAACTGCCGATCCCGTACGAATCGGAAGTCGCCGACTCGATCCGCACGAGATACCGCGTGTTGGCATCTGACTGCGTCACCTGAACCGACAACGTCTCACCGGCGGCCCCCGTCGATGTCGCGCGCCCCACGACATTTCCCTTCAAATCGACAACGGTCAGGCGCGCATTAAGCAGGCTGATCCCGCCGGTTCGCACTTCGAATGTTCGCGGGCCGACGTATCCCGCGAGATTCGGCACGGCGAGATAGTCGACGTCGCCGATCCGCGTGATGTCTCCGAACGAAATCAGCGGAGTCGAGCCGTCGAAACTGTCTGGCAGGCGAAGCTTCGTCGCGGACTGCGGTGTCTCGTTCGAGTGACTGCGATCGTTCCGGTCGGCGAGCCGGGTGCCGTACAGTTGTCGCAGAGCCGCTATGTCGTCGGCCGTCGGTGTCGCGACCGATCCCGGGGTCAGGTTGGAATAGAGGGGGGAGTCGGGGTTGGCATTTTCTTCCAATCCCAGCACATGCCCAATCTCGTGCGACGCGATGACCGAGAGTTCGTCGAGACTGTTCAGGGTGACTGCGGTGTTCAAGACAATGTCACCACTCCAGGTTCCCGCCAGCATACCGTCCGCAGGAATTGAGAGCGCCAGTACATCTGGCGACATTTGCGCACCCGCGATCCGGATATCGCCAAATCGAGTGTCCCCTTGAAACGGTCCCCCGGCCCCCAGCGGGGCACCGGTATCGGACACGACCCCGACGTTCAGGTTCGCCTTGACCACCCATCCCTGAACCGCGTTGAGAATCGCCTTTTGCCAAATTTTGACATCACCCAGCGGGGCGAGTGCCGAATAGAGGTCGCTCGATTGTCCAGAGACGTCGGTCCCGTCGGGAGCGAAACTGAGCGTCAACGCCGCCGCGTTGTCCCAGACGAGACCCGTTGTAGCCGACAGAAGCTCGCGCGATTCGAGCGCCAAGACAGCCCGGCCGGCTACTCTTCCCACGCGTTTGCGCCGCACGCCAGTCCGCAACACCTTCC
>JAPLOC010000101.1:0-10576 GCA_026692825.1 Planctomycetota bacterium
CCTGGAATCGCCGGCGCGTGTTGGAGTCCAGCGATGAGAGGTGGGGGTCAATCACCCGGGACGGTTCGCGGCCCAGTCCGAGTCAGGTGAATGTCAGCAAACAGAGTTCACGGATGCTGCCGAGTCGGCGCTCGACGGTCCGGAGTGCCACGTCGAGCGCAGCGGCGATCTCGACATTCGTGTGACCCTGGATTTTCAGCTCGGCGACATCGCGGAGGTCTTCGTCCAAAGTGCCGAGGAGTTTGCCAAACAGGTCTCGGAGGATTGCGACGTGGTCGGGGCCGGCGGTCTGATCGACCGGATCAAACACGTCCAGCGAGGTTCGTTTCGAGTGGCCCCGTTTCAGAGCGCTTTCACTGCGAACCGCGCCGGCCGCCTTCTTGCGGGCGATCGCGAACAGCAGGCGGATGAGTTCCGAACGATCGCGAAGCTGACCGTCGTCATCGGTGGCGACGTGTTTCATCAGACTGCGAAACGCGCTCACGGCGACATCTTCCGCGTCAAACGACGTTTGGGGGAATCCCCCCAGATTGCGGCGCGCCTGTCGCACGACCCGTTCATAGTGGTCAGTGATAAAACGATTCAGCGTGTCGCGATCGATGTGCGGCGACAGGGAATCAAATTGTGGTGTCGATTTCGCCATCGGCGCGATGTGATGGGATACTGACTGAGAGCCACCAGGAATGGCGGCCCGGGGAGGGAATACGAGCGACGGGCAGGGCGGTTCAGTATCTCACGTCGCCAGACTGGCGTCGAGTGACTTTGGTGAACTAGATTTGCGTACATGACCACTGGAGGAACAAATTCCGAATCGCGAGCAGGAGCGACCGATCCGTATCTGGCCTGGCGGCGGGAAATCGACCAGCGCGTCGACGCGTTCGAATGGGCGTGGAAACGAACGTCGGTCCCGGCCATTGAGGATTTCGTGCTGGACCTTCCCGCGGCGCAACTGGGGATGTTGATTCGCGAACTCGTGGAGATCGATCTCTACTACCGCAGGAATCGGGGAGAGGATCCGGTGGTCGCGATGTACACCGCGCGGTTTCCCCAGTATGCCGGCATGCTCCAGGAACTCGTTTGGAAACAAAAACCGACCGCCGATCTGTGCGAGCCACCCGGGCCAGGCGAGCGTGTCGGGGAGTTCGTCGTGGAACAACCGGTGGGGCACGGGGCGATGGGGCTGGTGTTTCGGGCGCGAAGGCGCGATGGAGGGGAACCGGTGGCGCTCAAAGTGTCGCGGTTTTCGCATGGCAGGAACTGGAAGCTCGCGGAGCGGTTCAAGCGGGAATCGGACCTGCTCTCCCGACTGAGGCACCCCCATATTGTCGAACATATCGCGTATGGCGTCTGGCAGAGATGGCAGTATTTCGCGATCGAACTGTTGCCGGGCCCGAGTCTGCGACAAATGATGAATGACCGGGGAGCGTTGCCTGTTCCCGAAGCGATTCGTTACGCGCGGGATTTGTTGTCGGCCCTGCGTCATCTGGAGCGGGAACGGATTGTCCATCGGGAGGTGCAGCCGGCGAACGCGATGCTCGACGCGGGGGGGCGGCTGAAGCTGATTGATTTCGGGTTGGCGCGGTCGCTGGTGGGAGACGAGAATCTCTCGTCGACAGGTCGCTTGATGGGTGTTCCCGAATATCTGTCTCCCGAGGCGCTCGCCGGCTCCCGCGGTGATGTGGGGCACGAGTCGGATGTCTTTTCGGCCATGTGTGTGCTGTATCACCTGTTGGCTGGCGTTCCGCCATTCCCGACCAGGGAACGGGAAGAGGCGACCGAAGTCTCACCGTTGACGGCGCGACCCTTGCGGACGATTCGTCCGTCGATCCCTCGCGACGTGGAGACACTGGTGCGACATGCGCTCTCTCTCAATCCGGTCGAACGGATTTCATCGTCCGTGGAACTGTCGGATGAACTTCTCCGATATCAGCGGTGCCAGCCGTTGCACTGTCATGACTATAGTCTCCTTCAGACCTTGGGACGGAAGATCCGAGGCTGGAAGCGGATTCTGGCACGCGACCGGGACTAAAGTTTCGACTTCGATGGTCCCATGGTGTTCCTGAGGGTGCCTGAAATCCGCCCAGGGTCAAAACACAATCGGCCGGTACGAAACCCGTTGCAGGTTCGTACCGGCCGTTGTTGGACGCCGATCCATGGAATTTGGGGGACTACTCCAGGTCGCGGAGCAGTTCTTCAATGCTCTTGTTTTTCGCGGGTTTGACCGCAGGGGACGGCGTGGCGTGTGCGGCTTTGGCGGCCACGGGTTCCCGACGGACCGGCGGCGGGACCGGGCGATTGACCGTCTGAGCAGACCTGGCGGCGGACGACTGCGCGACGGCCGACCGTGATGTCGACGCCTGCGAGGATGCCTGCCGAACCGAGGGAGGGTTGGCACGACGCGACTGGGGGGGGATCACCTCGGCAGGGGGAGTCTCGAGATCCGGTGTGGCGGTGGACTCATTTACGTCAACCTCCGGATCCGCCTTGGGTGCGCTGGGGGCCGAGAGTGAACCTCCCGTCGCCGACCCATAGGTCGAGGGACTGGGCGGAACATAGACCCGGTTCCCCTGAGCGGACTTTGAGGGCTTGCTCGACCATTTCTCCTGAGGGCAGACCCAGCACTCCTGACCGCGCCGCCAGCAGGTGGGGTACACACCCCAGCAGGGGGCGCAATAAGGGGGCTTGGACGGGTAATAGGTCGCACCACACTTCTTGCGGCAAAGCTGAGCCCAACCTGCACAGGGCGTGTGGTCGCAATCCTGACAGAAGCAGTCGGAATCGGCGTCGCCATCGGAGTGCGATTGAGCCCGCGCGACCTCAGGTTTTGATTCGCGTCCCAGCAACCGATCAAGAATGCCGGCATGGGCGGGAGTCGAGATCGACGCGAGGATCGCGAAACCGAAAAGGGCCAGCAGGCCGACTTGTTTGAAGTGTGACACATTCCCCTCCTTGGGTCTTATCGAGACCGGACTCATTCCGGTTGGCGAATCATTTTCAAACTCTGTGACTTGAGACCCCGGCGGTTTCAGACAGCCGAAGGAACAAGGACTCGGTCATTTGGCCCCGGGAAAGTAAGTTCCCGTCGACTGGAATTGAACCGAGTGGCCCGTGGTGGTCAGCCCAGAACGGATCGGTGCAACGGGGGATCCCCCGGCGGTCGCGCCGGCCTTTTCAAGACTCGTGACCTCATTCCTGAGTCCGCTGAGGGCACGTGCGGAATTTTGGCGATCGTTATCGAGTTCGTCGAGTGGAACGGTTCGCATCAGATACTGTCCCTCCAACGAGTTGTTGAAGTCAGGGTCGAGGCTCAGGTAGTTGCTGAGTACCGGAGGTTTGTTTCGGGTTGGTCGATTCCCAAGCTTGGGGCCTGGCAGTCTGCTCCCCATTCCGGTGTTTATGCTCGATCCGACTGAACGACCCGCGTTGCCAAAACTACGGCCGACAGATCGGCCGGTCACGGTACTTCGGTAGGGTGACGTGGGGAGGTTTCCAAAGCCCCCCCCTTGTGCGAAAACTTCCGCATCAAGACTAACCAAGACCAGGCAGGCCACAAAGCCCGAGCGAATCGTCGAGTTCCACATGCTTTGTTCCACAGGCGAAAGTTTGTTGAAGAATGATGGGACAACGCGGCCATTTTACACGACTTTAGAACGCCCCGGAACCACCACCACCCCCACCGAGCGAATTCGTTTGCAGTGAACGGACGGTTCGGTTCCCGAGCAGAATGAAACCGAACATCCGATTGAACGGCTGCGTGACTTTCGCGACAAAGTTGTCCATCACGATCATCCCGTCGGCCTTGATGTAAATGCGGTCACCCGGCATCAATTGGTAATTTGTCGTGGTGATCGCGTCTTGAGTGATCGCCCGCCAATCGACGGGCATGGTCTGCGCGACCTCCGTACCGTTCGGTGCCGGTCGCGCAATCCACATCTGTTTCGACGACACCGCAGACAGACCGTTGATGTTCGCCAGCGCGTCCAGCACAGTCTCGCCACCAGTGTATGGAAGTATCACGACCTGTTCGCCTGAGCCGGCACCGTCGGTGATCACATAGATCTTCTTGCTGTTGTACGCCAGCACATCGACCACGACCTCGGCATTGTGGACGCTGTCCGACAAATGTTCCTGAATCGCCAACTGGACTTCCTCAAGACTCATGCCGGCGACATAGACGCTTCCGTAAACACCAAGCGAAACCGTTCCGTCCGGTCGAATCAAATGTTCCCCGCTGACAATCTGTTTCGCACCCAAGTCGCCCAAACTGACGGAAACAATGCAGTTCTTGTAGCCACCGAATTCGCGTCCGTCGGGACTTTTGTGTTCCCGCTTAAGGTAATCTGACAAAGACACTTCGACATCGGACGGTGTCTGACCTTCGACTTTGAGCGAGCCGTACCATGGCCCAAGGTCCACGGTACCGTCCGCCTGGACCAGATACTCGCCGTTAATGGTCTTGAATGACTTCTGGATCTCTTCGTCGTCCGCGAGGTACGGCTCAAGGTTTGTACCACGGATGAACAGTACGTCGCCCGCCCGCACTCCCTCACTGGCGGGTCGGATGCTTCGCACCAACTCAATCTGCAAAATGTCGGGAGGAGCGACTCGGTAGCAGGGGATGCTCGCCATCTGGAGTTCCCGCGGCATGTCGCTCATCGCGGACTCGTTCACCGCGTCCTTGAGTCCCGCGTTCTGACAGCCGGAACCGACAACTCCCGCAATCGCCATGACGGCAACACTCAACGACGCCCAGGCTCGGCGGGATGCTGTCTGACTCACGGCTCTCTCCACACTTTCACTGTTCATGGAAACCCCCCGGTGTAACCGGTTCCAAAGGAGCATTCGAACGTTCCCTTGTTATCGGTCCTGTTAGCACGACCGCTTGAATTGATTCCATCGGAGAGGCCGGCGGGAATGGCCCAGTTCGCCTATTCGTTTGTTTTGAATCCAGGACGGCCGGATTCGTACCGGGATTCTCAGCACGACAATCGTGTGGCACCTCTTCCGGTCCGCACATCCCTCCTGGATTCCACAATCGCTCAACCAACTGACGTAGGGATGGCGATATTGGGTGGTATGGGTGGTTCAGGTGGAGTTTTTGCCCTCTCGGCCACCTCGCTCATGAACTGCCGCAGACCCGTTACGGTCCCCTCCGCCAGTCACACCGTCTTCTGCAACAACCTGGGAATTACGACATGAACCCGCCAATCTCAACTGCCAACGGTTCCGACTCCGCCTCAAGTCCTGCGCGGACGCAGCACATCTGGGGGAGTTTCCTCGGCGGCGTCATCGTGGGATTCGTCGCCCTGCTGGCGGTCGTCGCGCAACCCATGTTTCAGCAATTGCAGTCGCTGAAGAAAGACGTGATGATCCTCCATCGCGATCTGAACCACCTTGTCGGGGCGAGTGGCGAAGCGGGCCGGGCTGGTAATCTCCTGGCGGATCTCGCCCGGCTGCAAGACCGGGGAATCGAAGCACAGGGGGCGATCGATGAGCTGCGCCGCCGTCAGGACGAACTTCTGACCGAAGGCCGGCGATCGACCGAAGCGTCAGCCGCACTCACGAATTTTGTCGCTCTGCAAACCTCTCTGCTCAAACAACGCGACCTCACCCCGGTCGCCGCCGAATCGCTGGAGGAAATCACGCGGATCCAACAGCAGGTCTGTGACCAGAAACCGACACTCGCGCAGTCCAACGAGGCATTGTCCGGACTGCTGGCACTGAACGCGAAACTGGCCGAGCAATCGGAAACCACCGCAACCGCTCGCGAAAAGACCCAGGAATTGCTGGCGATGAAGCAGGAAATCCTCGACCAGTCCACCGACTTCGACGCGGCCCGTACCCAGGCCAATCGAATGATCCTGATGCAGCAGGAATTGGTTTCGCACGGTGCCGACGGCCCCGAGGCGTTCAAGGGGCTCGATCAATTGGTCGCGATCAAAGACCGGGTTCTGGAACAGACGCCGGCTCTGGCCGATGCGGTCCAGAACATCGAAATGCTCGCCGACTTCCGCCAGGAACTCGACGGCCAGATCAAGTCGCTCGACGGAATGCGGCAAACCCTGCTCCAACTCGCGTTGCTCGAACCGACGATCAATCGGGTTGCCTCGACGATCACCCCGCTGGCCGAGCTGGCGAACATCCGCCGGCTCTCCGAAAACGACCTGCGGTCGGCCGCCCGCTCGATCATTGACAGCCGCGTGCCCCGCGTGAGCAGCAACCCGCTCCCTCGCGACACACACTCGGTCCGATCCTCCCGCGATGCGCTGCAGATGGACGACGAACTCTTCCGGTTCCCGGTCGACTCCCCCGCCTCCCCCGCGACCGAACCTGCCCCGGTTCCCGAACCTCTGCCGCTTCCGACGCGGTAATCCGAGCGCGGCACCAATTGAGACATTTCCCGATCGAGATCCCTGCCCCCTTGCGGGGCAGGGATCTCGGGTGAAACGATGATCCTGGTCCCGTTGAGGAGTCGGAATCGAGCGCGACATCTAGACTTCTACAGAAGCGTGCCACGTAAAACCACATGCGCCACGCTGAAATAGATAATCAGTCCGGTGACGTCGACCAGCGTCGCCACGAACGGTGCCGACGAGGTCGCCGGGTCGAGGCCCAGACGCTTGAGGACGAACGGGAGCATCGCGCCGGCGACGCTGCCCCAGAGGACGATTCCGACCAGCGACAATCCAACCGTGGAGGCGACCAGGAACCAGTGTTCGCCATAGTCGTGCCATCCAAGCCACTGCCAGACGCAGATGCGGAACAGACCGATCCCACCCAGAATTCCTCCCAGTGCCAGGCCGGAGACGAACTCCCGACCCAGAACCTTCGGCCACTGTGGCAGACGAACTTCATTCAGTGCCAGAGCCCGGATTAACAACGACGTCGCCTGCGATCCGGAATTTCCCCCGCTCGAGATGATCAGCGGAACAAAGAGCGCCAGCACCACCGCCTGAGCGATTTCGGCCTCAAAACTCGCCATCGCCGTCGCGGTCAGCATTTCTCCCAGAAAGAGTACCACCAGCCAGGTGGCACGTTTTTTGACCAGCGTGGGCCAGGGGGTGGTCATGTAGGGATCGTCGAGAGCCCCCGCCTCGACCGCTCCCATCTGCAACACGGTGCGGGTCTGCTCATGGACGGCGGCGTCGATCACGTCGTCGACGGTGACGAACCCCACGACCCGCCCATCGGTCTCCAGCACGGGGACCGCCAGCAGGTTGTATTTGCTGATCTTCTGGACAACCTCTTTTTGTGGATCCCGCGCCGCGACGGTCACAGGATGCAGCCGCATAACTGAAGAGACCGGCTTGTCAGGATCCGCCATCACCAGGTCGCGCAGCGAAAGTGCCCCCAGAAGTCGTTCACTGCCCGGTTCGACCACATAACAGGAATAAATCGACTCCCGATCTTTCGCCACTTCGCGAATGTGCGCGAGGGCCTGGCCTGCCGTCACCGTCGGGGCGAGCCGAACGAACTCGGTCGTCATCAGGTCGCCCGCGGTTCCCTCGGGGTATTGAAGCTGCCGTTCAAGTTCGTGGCGGGCTTCTCCGCTCAAGAGTGGAATCAGCAGGCGCCGGCCGTGCGCGCTCATGTTGCGCACAATCGCGGTCCGCTCGTCGGCCGCGACTCCCTCCAGGAGTTTCGCCCCCAGCTCGGGATCCACCTGTTCGAGCAGCGCGGTCCGGCGATTGAGCGTGGGCTGATCGCAGACCTCGATCGACCGCGCGACCGGCAGCAACGTCAGTACCTCCGCGGCTTCTCCCAGCGACGGAACAGCGTTCAAGACCTCGGCAATGTCGGCGGGGCGCAATCCCTCCAGCAGCGAACGGATCTTCGCGTGATCTTCGTCGCGATGGAGATGGATCAGACTGGCCAGATCGTCTACGTTGGTCATTTCGGTATCCTGTTCCCGCTCCCCGATGACACGGAAAGCTCTATCGTCGCGGCGCGCCATGATATCGCGCTGGGCACCAGATGGAGAAATGGGATCCGGTCTGCCCGGGCGACAGAAATATCCGCTCGCGGGGTGTCGGGGGCTGGAAAATTCCCGCACCCGGGTCGTTGCCCGGCGGTGTACCGACTGGTAGGCTTTTCATCATACCCCTCTGGAGCCTTGATTCATGTCGATTGATATCGCCGTCGTCCCGGTTGCGGGGCATGGAACCCGCCTGCTGCCCGCGACCAAGAGCCAGCCGAAAGAGATGCTGCCCGTCGGACGCAAACCGGTCGTGCAATATGTCGCCGAGGAGTTGTCGGCCGCCCAGATTCATCGGGTGCTGTTTGTGACGGGGGCCCGCAAGTCGGCGATTGAGAACCACTTCGACGAAGACCAGAGTCTGGTCGAGTACCTGCGGGAGTCGGGGCGCGAGGAGGAACTCGCGGAACTGGAATTTGACCGGAACAAAGTCGACTATTTCTACACCCGGCAGAGTCGGCAACTGGGGCTGGGGCACGCGGTGTTGTGCGCCCGACCGCTGGTGGGGAATCAGCCGTTCGCGGTGGCGCTGGGAGACTCGATCATCGGGTTGCACGCGCAGTCCACGATCATGTCGCGGATGCTCGAAGAATACGATCGCACGGGAGCCGACGTCATCGTGGCGGTTGAGGAGGTTCCGCCACAAGACGTGAAGAAGTACGGAATCATCGAGCCGGCCGGTCCGATTGGCAATCGCATCGACATCCGGCGTCTGGTCGAAAAGCCCGCTGTCAATGAGGCCCCCAGCAATCTCGCGATCGCCGGCCGGTACGTCTTCAGTCCGCGAATCTTCGACGAACTCGCCCTCACGAAACCGGGGCGTGGCGGGGAGATCCAACTGACCGACGCCATGCAGCGGGTGCTTGAGCAGGGGGGCAAAGGGGTCGCGATGCGACTGCTTCCCGGCGAAAAACGTTTCGACATCGGAAACTTCGGAAGCTACTTCCGGGCGTTCTTCGATTTCGCGATCTCGGACCCGAAATACGGCGAATCGCTCCGCGCCCATGCGCGGAAGGTTCTCGACCGCGAGGGCTAACATGCGAATCATTCGAAAACGCGCCTGCGCCCGGGCCGGACTGCTGGGCAATCCTTCCGATGGATACAACGGCAAGACCATTTCGGTCATCGTGCGCAACTTCTTCGCCGAGGTGACGCTGTACGACTGGGAGTTCATTGAGATCCGACCGAGTCAGGAGGACCATGGACGGTTCAGTTCGATTCACGACTTGCTGCACGACGTGGAGTTGCATGGCTACTACGGCGGAGTGCGACTGATCAAGGCGACAATCAAGCGGTTCGCCGAGTTTTGCGCCCAGCGCCACGCGGCGGGCGACCCTGGGTTTGAGCTGGGGAACGAGACCTTCTCGATCCGCTACACCACAAACATTCCCCGGCAGGTGGGAATGGCCGGCTCGAGCGCGATCATCGTCGCCACGCTGCGGGCGCTGATGGAGTTTTACGGTGTGCGGATTCCGTTGCGGGTGCTTCCTTCGCTGGCGCTTAGCGTCGAACGCAATGAATTGGGGATCGCGGCGGGGTTGCAGGATCGCGTGATCCAGGTCTATGAGGGGGTGGTCTACATGGACTTCTCGCGTGAGCGGATGGAAGAGGTGTGTGGCTTGCAATGCGGTCACTATGAACCGCTCGACGCCGACTTGTTGCCCCCGCTGTACATCGCCTACACGCGTGACCGTAGCGAACCGACCGAGGTGTTGCACAATCCGTTACGCGCCCGGTATGACCAGGGGGATCAGGCGGTGATCGGCGCGATGCGCGACTTCGCCGACCTGGCGGCCGAGGGGCGGAACGCGTTGCTCACGGGAGACAAAGAAAAACTGTCGGAGTTGATGGACCGCAATTTCAACACCCGCCGAAAGATCTGCCAGCTCTCGGCCCCGCATGTCCGCATGATCGAGACCGCCCGGGAACAGGGGGCCAGCGCGAAATACTGCGGCTCTGGTGGTGCGATCATCGGAGTCTATCGCGACGAAGCGATGTTCCAGCAACTCGAGCAGGCACTGGGTCAGATCAACTGTGGAGTGATCAAGCCGACGTTGTTGTAGACTCCACGCGGCGGAAAACGCGTCATTGAACCCGGCAAGTTGGTCTGTTCACAAACCACGACGGCTCGAGAGAACACGCGGAGGTGCCCCGCACGTTGCCACAGACTACCACGGCGGCCCTTCGACGTGTTCAAGATCTGGAATGGCGTCCTCGGCAATGACAACGTAAATAGACCGCGCAACCCCGGGTTCTCGAGCGATCAAACCAAGCTGGTCCAGTTTGACAATCATGCTGTGTACGGAGGGAGGGGTCAGGCGGAAATATTGGGCCATTTCCTTTTCGGACGGACTTTGTCGGTGGAGTTTTCGGTAGAGGTGAATGAACGCGAGAAACTGACCTTGCCGATCTGTAAATGTCATCTCTGGTCTCCTATCAACGTGCGCGATCCAAATGGACTCACTCTCGAGTTCTTATGCGACCTCAACTGGATGGCGAACTAAAACTCCTCACCAGGCCGCAGGTAACGCCATTCCCCTTCACCCAGTTTCCCCAGCATCCCCTGTCCGATACGGTCCCGTTTCAATCCGACCACCTTCA
>JAPLOC010000101.1:10678-16727 GCA_026692825.1 Planctomycetota bacterium
CAGGCCGATGAGGTCGCACATTCGGCGGATCTGTCGCTTGCGTCCTTCGCGGATGACGAACCGCAACTGTTCGCGATTGATCCACTCGACCCGCGCGGGGCGCAACGGCCGGCCGTCGAGTTCCAGGCCGTGCTGCAAGAGCGCCAGCGCTTTGTCTTCGAGCGTCCCCTCAACGCGCACCAGGTATTCCTTTTCGATCTCCCCCTGGTCTCCCGTCAGGTGTCGCGCGAGTCGCCCATCCTGCGTGAAGACCAACAGTCCCGTCGAGTCGATATCGAGTCGGCCCGCGGGAGCCAATCCCACGAATGTCTCGCGCGTGACCGCTGGTCCCGGCGTGTTGGGCATGCGGCGTTCCGGCGTGATGAGTTCAACCGCCGGCCGATAGCCCGGTTCCGGCTGACCCGAGACATAGCCCACCGGCTTATTGAGCAGAATCGTCGCCAACAGCCGCTGTTCACCCACCGCTTCGGGCGCGAGCGCGACCTGCTGGTTGGGGAAGACCTTGATCCCCAAGGTCGTCACCGGCAGGCCGTCAACCAGCACCAGTCCGCGGGAAATGAAGTCGTCCGCCTCGCGCCGCGAACAGAGCCCCTTATGGGCCAGCAGTTTCGAAAGACGCAAGGGAACCGTCGGATCCAACTCAGTCATCAATGATCACCCGGCATTCGGGCAGACTGTCGAGAAACAGTTGCCCATAGCGTTTGGTGCGGACACGCGGGTCGAGAATTACGACCTGACCGCGATCGGTGGCGGTTCGAATCAATCGGCCAAAACCCTGTTTAAGCCGAATCACCGCCTCGGGCACCTGATACTCCATGAACGGATTCCCCCCCCGTTTGCGAATCGCCTCCAGCCGCGCTTCGAGCAGCGGATGATCGGGAACGCTAAACGGAAGTTTGGTGATGATCACGTTCTGCAATGCGTCACCCGGGACGTCGACCCCCTGCCAGAAACTGTCGGCACCAAACAGAACCCCCTTCTGGTCATTTCGAAACCGTTCCAAGAGCAGCGTGCGGGGAGTCCCCTCTCCCTGGCTGTAAAGCGAATATCCATTCTCGCGGAACCAGCTCAACAGTCGCCGGGCGCAACCATCCAACATTCGGAAGCTGGTGAACAGCACGAACGCCCGCCCCTGGGTCTGGTCGACGTACTTGCGGATTCTCTCACAGACCGCCTGTTCGTACTCCAAAGGAGATTCGGTCGGGTCGGGCATCGACTTCGGAAGAATCAGCCGAACGTTGTCCCGGTAGTTGAACGGACTGTCGAGCTGCACCTCGGCGGAGTGATCGACCCCCAGCCGATGACGGATGAAATCAAAACTCTGTCCCCCGACCGCCAGAGTGGCGCTGGTCAGAATGACGGTGGGCACCTTGTTGAACAACTCGTCACGCAGCACGCCGCCAATTTCCACTGGAGAACAGCAAAGTTCGACCCGGTCCTGATTACGCCCGGTCAGTTCGATCCAATAGACCGAGCCTTGGATGGATTGATTGATCCAACTTTCCAATCCCGCCGCGAAGGTCAGACAGCGTTTGGCCGCCGACTCCAGTTCGATGCGGTGTTCTTCCAGCGGAATCCCCTCGGCGAACAGGCTGATCGCACGACCGAGATCGCGCATCGGGGTGGCGAGGTCGGTGGGAGTTTCCGGGGGTCGATGAACGCGTCCGTTTTTCGCGCAGTTCTGCGCACGAAAGTGCCGCATCTCGGCGAACAGATCCTCGGCGATAAAGTGCAGTTCCGTGACCAGCCGTTGCCCTTCTGTGAATCCATGGTGATACAGCAACCCTTTCTGGGTGCGGTCGTTGGCCAGCTTGTTGAGCAGGTAGTCGATCTGGCCGCTGGTGATTTTCAGTCCCAAATGGTCAGCGGCCACCTGTTCGACCGTGTGCGCCTCATCGAAGACGACCACATCGTAATCGGGCAGCAGGCTCGCTCCGTCACGCCGAAGCGCCAGGTCGGCGAAGAACAGCGCGTGATTCACCACCATCAGGTCGGCGTTCCACACGCGACGCCGGGCCTTGTAATACAGGCAATCCTCGTACGTCGCGCACTTCTTCCCCAGACAATTGCCGTGATCGCTGCGGACCTCGTCCCACACTTCGTTCGGAGGGCGAAAATCGAGCGACGCGAGGCTGCCGTCGGAGGTGGTCTGCGCCCACTTCAACAGCTCCCCCACCTGATCGACCTGATCTGGATTCGGGAAGATGGAACCGGCCCGGTCGGCCGCCCCCTTCAACCGCCGCAGGCTGACATAGTTCCCGCGTCCTTTGACCAGAACCGCCGAGAATTCCAGTGGCAGGACCGCGTTCAGAAACGGAATGTCTTTTCCAATCAGTTGTTCTTGCAGGCTGATCGTGTGCGTAGAAATGACGATGCGGGTGCGGTCGGACTTCTCGCCTGGCTCTTTGCCGCGGGTGGGGGTTTCGTCGCGTTGTTTCGCGGTGGCGGCGAGGATCGCGGGGACGAGATAGGCGAACGACTTGCCCGTGCCGGTCCCCGCCTCGACCACCAGATGAACCTTCGCCGTGATCGCGTCGGCAACCGCCTCGGCCATTTCGAGCTGTTGTTGCCGATGCTCGTAGCGCTGCAGCTTTTGCGCGATCCGCCCTTGCGGGCCGAGAATCGATTCGGGAGTGAAAACGGTGGTCATACGACTTTCGACGGCAAGGCCCGTCCGTTGGGGTCAGGCGTGACGTTCGAAGCACAACAGACAGATATCGTCGCGCTGCGCAAGGCCGTCGCCAAACGACTCGACGTCCTCGATCACCGCTTCGACAACGGCGGCGACGTCTCCCCCGGCGCTCCCCATGCGGGCGGCGAGTCGATCGGATCCATAGCATTCGTTCGTGTGGTTCATCGCCTCGGTCACCCCGTCGGTATACAGCAGCACGGTTTCACCGGGGGCGATTTTGACGGTCGTCTGCCGGTATTTGAGATCGTGCTGGATCCCCAACGGCAACCCCGACATATTCAACCCCAGCGACTTGACCTCGTTCGTCTTCGACCGAAGTAACGGAGGCAGGTGCCCGGCGTTGACGATGGTCAGGGTGTGAGCCGACGGATCGAGGACGAGCAACGCGAACGTGATGAAGCGGTGTCCCAGACCTCCCGTGGAAAGCCCTTCGTTGAGTTTGGTCACCGCGTCGGCGGGGGTCGGCTGAGAGAGCAGCGTGTAGCGGACGTCGCTGTACATCCTCGCCATCAAGAGAGCCGCCGGCACCCCTTTGCCCGCGACGTCCCCCACGGTGATCGCCGTCCGGCCACCTGGCAGCGCGACGTAGTCGAAGAAGTCTCCCCCCACGCGCTGGGCGGGCGAGTAGTGATCGCAGAACGAGTAACCGGGAATCAATGGCCGTTCGCTGGGGAGAAAACCAAGCTGCACCTGCGTGGCGAATTCCAGTTCCCGCTCCAGATCGCGCTGCTTGATCGCCGCCTGGTGCATGCGCACGTTGTCGAGCGCCAGCGCCGCCTGGGTACAGACCGACGCCAGCAGATCGAGATCGTCCTGCGAGAACATCCCCGCGAGGCTGAAGGTGTCGAGCTGAATGGCTCCCCGAACATCCAGCGACCGGCACGGCAGTGGAACGCAAATGAACGAACGGATCCGCAGGTTGGCGATACTCTCGGTGAGAAACCGCGGATCTTTGGCGGCGTCGCTGCACAACACCGCCTTCGATTTGTCGATCGCCTCGCGCAGAATCGTCGTGCTGATCCGGGCCGAGTCGAGCTCCGAACCTTCCCGCCGGAGTCGAAACGCCTTGATCTGAAAATCCCCCGTCGAGGGATCTTGCAGTACGACCACACCCCGGTCCGCCTGCGGAAAGATCTTGAAGAGACTCTCGAGAATCCGGGGGAGGACCACGTCAATGTCGAGACTTCCCCCCAGATTGTCGGTGATTTCGAGAATCGGGGACCGCACGTCAAAACTCGACGAGATCGACGACGCTTCGCCATCTTCCACCAGCTCGGGAGGGCGGGGCGTCGATGGTGCCTTGGGGCGTGGAGAGGTGTCGGTTGCCTCCAGGGTCTTTTTGGCATTCGGTGTGCCGGCGGCCGCGTCCGCCGCATCGACCGGTCGCGCCGGCTCTGAGTCGTCGGGCGCGACCTTCAGCAGAAATCGCAATTCGACTTCGCAGACGCTGATGATGTCCCGATGATGCAGCTCGACGCGGCCTTTACCCTGGATTGGTTCGCCATTGATCTGCGTCCCATTTCGGCTGCGAAGGTCTTCGAGATAGAACGCGCCGTGGCTTTCGAGAATCTGCGCGTGCGTTCGGCTGACCGCGCCGTTTTCCAGCACGATCTGACAACTGGGGAGACGCCCCAGGGTGCAGCGTTCCCCATGCAGCTCGATGATCTGCCCGGGACAGCTCCCCGCGATGACCTTCAAGACAGCCATGAGTCGCCCCTCGTGGCGGTGCGGAAAATGCGAGTCAACTCAGGGTTCACCTTCGACCTGCCTTGGTTCGAGAATGGATTTCAGACTCGCGTTCAATTCTTCATTCAACTGTTTGCGGTTGCGTTGAATGGTGTCGGTGATCTGGTCTTTCATCCAGGGGTCAAAGTCCCCGAAATTCCCGACGAGTTTCGAGATTTGCTCCTGTGAGGCGCGGTAGTCGTGCTTCACATGGGTCATCAGAATCGCCTGCCCCGCTTTGCCAAACGCGCGAAACTTCGCTTCGGAGGCCGGCAGCGACGCCAGTTGATCAAAATACTCCCCCGCCTCGTTGAATTCCCCGCGCGCCAGGTGCAGCGTCGCGAGCTGCTTCGTGGCGTAGTTGCGGTAGAATTGCTTGTCGGGGAAGTTCTCGACCACCGCCTTCCAGGCGGGAATGCTGTCCCCCATCGAAATCGCATAGAAATACTGCTTGTCGGCCGAACCCAGGTTCTCGACCACCGCGCCGCGACGTGGCTCGGTCGCCATCGGATCGGGAGTTCGCAGCAGCCATCCCGTGCCGGCGGCGGCACCCGCCACCAGAATCGCCAGTCCAAAAACCCGCAACAGATAACCCCCCCACGAACGATCGGGAGCCTGCCAAATCCCCCGGGCCAGACGGACGGTAAACGATCCGTGCGGGGCTTCCGGTGTCGCGGGAATTCGAGTGGGGGCAACTTCGGTATCGTCGGTGTCATCCCCCCCCTCGTGTGCCGACTTCTGAGCCATTCGCTTCAAGTCGCGCAGCAACTCGGTGGCCGACTGATAGCGCTTCGCCGGGTCTTTGGCCATCATCTTCGCGACGATTTTCTGGACGAGGTTGCACCAGTCGGGAGGAATGTCCCCGCGGAGTTCCTGCAGCGGCGTCGCTTTCAATTTCACATGTGCCATCGCCACCGCCATCGCGGTCTTCCCGCCGAACGGGGGTTTTCCCGCGAGCATGTGGTAACAGGTGACACCCAGAGAATAGATGTCGCTGCGCGCGTCGAGCTTGCTGTCGGAGACCTGCTCGGGACTCATGTACAACGGCGTCCCCATCGTCACGCCATCCTGAGTCAGATTCAGGCGTTCCCCTTCCTGGGTCAGTTGAGCCAGACCAAAGTCGGCGACCTTCACATCCCCTTTGGGGGTCAACAGGATGTTCTCGGGCTTGATGTCGCGATGCACAATTCCGGCGGCGTGCGCGGCTTCCAGCGCCGAGGCCACCTGCTTCAGAATCTGCAGCGCGCGGAGCAATTCGAGCGGCCCCTTTTTTGTGATCAGTTCGCGCAGATTCCCCCCCGAAACGTACTCCTGAACGATGAAATTCGTCCCCGCATGTTCGCCAACGGTGTAGACCGCGACGATGTTGGGATGGCTGAGGGCGGCGGCGGCGGTCGCTTCCGTTTGAAATCGCTGCTTGTTGATGTCGTCTTTCACCCGCTCGGGCCGCATCACCTTGAGCGCGACCTTCCGCCCCAATGAGGTCTGCTCGGCGAGAAACACCTGCGCCATCCCCCCCTGCCCGAGCCGGCGGATGATCTTGTACTCACCCAGCATCTGACTCCCGTTTGCCCCCTCTTCTGCCGACTGCGGGTCGGACGGATCGGGTTCTTCACCGGGTTCTGGCGCGCT
>JAPLOC010000102.1:0-7063 GCA_026692825.1 Planctomycetota bacterium
CCGAGCGGAGGGACCGGCGGAACGCCTGCAACAGACCGCGAAGAACGAGGCCCATCGGCTGTGGCGACAACACATTCGCGAACTCAACGTGGAAATCAGAACCCGAGCGTCGGTGCTGTTTACGCGTCTCGCGGCGGAAGAACTGCTCGATCGTGCCGTGTTGTTGGATTCTCGACTGGCGGCCAACCTGGAGCGGATCGATCGGTTTCGTCGCGGTCTGGAGTCGTCGCCGACCGCCGAGACGTCGAAACCCGCGGCGGGTTCCCATCATGCAACGGCATCGCGCTCGCTCCCGGTGTTCGATCCTCATCCGGAGTTCGACCGCATGCTGACCGCACTGTCCCACGATTTCGCGGCGCGGTTGTCGCTGCATCCGTGTTCCCGCGAAGAACTCTCAGGCAGTTACGACGGCGAATTGAATCAGTCTCTGCAAATGCCCGGCTGGACGAATGTCTGGACGATGCCGATCCAGAATCGGGTGGATATGCTGGCGACCGGGGTGAATTCCGAAATCGGAGTGCGGGTACTTGGCAGCGATCTCGACGAAATCGTCGAGGTCTCAGAACAGGTCGCCGCTGTACTCAAAGAGCTTCCGGGCGCGGTCGATGTGATCGCGGATCCCCTGCGTGGCAAGGGATATCTGGAGATCGTCCCCGATCGCGAACGGGCTGCGGATTTGGGCGTGAGCGTTGGCGACCTCAACGAATCGGTCGCACTCGCATTCGGCGGTCGCACCGTTCCCGCCGCGACGGAAGGGATGGTTCGAAACGCGGTCCGGATTCAACTGACTTCCGAGTGGACCGCGGACCTCGAGTCGATTCGGCGGATTCCAGTCCGAGCGCGGCCTCCCCAGGTAACCACAACGGCCAGCGAATCTCGATCGCCCGCGGACGGATCACAGGTTTCATTCGTCACACTGAGTGATGTCGCCCGCATCGCTTTTGTCGAAGGGCCGGCGACCATCAAGAGCGAACGGGGGATGCTGCGGAACTATGTGCGACTCAATGTTGAGGGACGCGACCCGCAGGCGTTTGTCGAAGATGCGCGACGCATCGTGGCGGGTCGAGTCGAGTTGCCAGAGGGAATGTTCATTGAATGGACCGGGCAATATGAACACGGGGCGGCGACCCGACGCATGTTGTGGCTGCTGTTGCCGTTGGTGGCGGCTTTGATTTTCCTGGTGATGTACGTCACCTATCGCGATTTCGCCGATGCGACTGCGGTGCTTTTGGCCGTTCCCGGAGCCCTCGCTGGTGGCGTGGTGTTTCAGTGGTTGTTCGGGTTTCCATTTTCCATGGCGGTCGGGGTCGGGTACATCGCCTGTTTTGGCATGGCGGCGGCGACGGGGATGATCATGCTGGTGTACCTCCGCGAAGCGGTCGAACAGGCGGGAGGGTTGGAGAAAATGTCGCTGGCCGACCTGCGTTCCGCCGTTCTCACCGGTGCCGTTCAACGGCTGCGGCCCAAACTGCTGACCGAGGCGACCACGCTGCTGGGACTCGCACCGATGTTGTGGGCATCGGGCGTCGGAGCCGAGGTGATTCGCCCCATGGCCGCCCCAGTCCTGGGAGGCATTCTGGTTGCCGACGAAGTCATCGATCTCTTGTTGCCCATCGTGTTCTATCTGGTGCGTCGCCGCCGGTGGGAACGGCTGAATCGAGAGAACCCGGGTGGCGTCAAGGTCGCAGGCTGAAATGGCAGCCGCGGAATTGACGTCGGCAATTTTCCGTTAGGGGCGCTGGCGAGTTTGTGTTCTCCACACGGTTCTCTAGAATTCCGTCTCATTCCCTTTGTCGACAGGACTGCGAACATCATGCGTTCTCTTTTTCGCTCCACGCCCATTGCGCTGTTGCTCGCGCTGTTTCTCACTTCGGTGTTCGCCGGGGGGTGTGGCCGGGGAGCATCTGAGGAGAGTTACAAACCACAGGAAAGCGTTGCGAAAACGGCACTTGAGACCGCGCTGTCGGCCTGGAAGGGAGGCCGGGCCGGACCGGGACGATTTGAACAGACCCCCGCATTGCAGGTCGTCGACACCGAATGGGAGGGGGGAGCGAAGCTGAGTGACTTCGAAATCGGGACGGTGGAGGAATTCGGCGCGTCCCGCAAAATCCAGGTGAAGCTCAAGCTCGCTGGGGGGACGGCACCAGTGGAGGTCAACTATATCGTCGTCGGCAAAGATCCTTTGTGGGTGTTTCGCGACAAGGATTATCCCGGTGCCGCCATGTAGGAAGATGCGTCCCGTACTCGCCGGGGCGGAACCATGTCCCGGTTGCCTCGAAAAGAATTCTTCGACCCGACTGAGGTCGGAATCGACCACGGCATCAATCAAAGCATCTATCGCTGTGTCCGGCGAGCTTGGCAGAGCGCGACCGGAGTGGGCACCCGGGCGGCGTAATGACAGTTATGACCACCGCAACCAGTCGCTTCAGGACCGGATTGGGTTCCTGCCGGGCGTATTCGCGTGCGACGTTTTGGCGTTCGCGATCTCAAGCAACAGCCAGTCCCGGCAGCCCGGGTTGCGAACAAGGGTGTCTCGAAGTGTCGTTGGCGTCGTAACTGGAGTTGCTCGAATGGAGCCGACGTCCGTGGCGGTGCGGCAAACGGAGAGCGATCGCCGAGAATCAACCCGTCATCGTAGAGCGATTGGGACTGGCGGGTGAGGGTTGGTTGCAGATGCTCCGGGGCTTCCACGGCAGAGTTCGCCGGGCGGCGGGAAACCCGTCGAAAAGGACGCAGGATCGCCGACCGCCGAGGAAGACGGTGGATCCAGGAGATCGGAGCGCGTCGGGAAGTTTTTGGAGCAGATTCCGCCGAAGACCGGTGTGGCAATTGTTGAAACCGAACCGTTCTTTCGCGACGATTTCCGCGGCAATGAGATCAACCGGAGCCGGCCGAGCAGACTCTCCACACCGGCGGTTAGGCAAAAACGGGCAATTTGGGCCAAACAGACAGGCTGGGGGCAATCGATCCCTCCGACAGCGAAATGCGGGGAGTCTCCGAGCCCGCATCGACGGGTCATGCCAGTGGTACCGCAGGCAGAAACCACTTTGTGGCAGCCGCGTCTCCCTTTGAAAGGAGTGCGAACCTTGGCGAAATCGTCCCCAGGACTACAATTCGCTGTACTTTGAGTGGCCAGTTTCCTCTTCAGGTTCTGCTTCGGGGCGACTCATTTGGCGCGAACCGCCGAATCGTCTGGCTCGAGTCCCGTTCGACGAAGTGGACCGTTCGACAGAGACCGGAACGATTTTCAGCGGTTCACCGATTCGGTCTCCGTAATATTCAGTGGTAGTAGGGTGGCAATGATGTGCGGCTGGTGCTACGTTCTGGCGGGAATCCCAATCGAGGCTGTTCCCGCTTACCGGCGGCCACAGAAGTGACCATGAACGAGAACTACCGTGGACCATTTTTCGCGAGTCCTTTACGAACAGGTGTTCCTGATTGCTTTCCTTGAACGCCGAGGAGAGGCGTTTCAGGATTTGTTCTCGTCGATCATGGAGAAGAGGTATCCCAGCGACTTCATCCGCACGCGCCCCTGGGGGAAGCAAGGTGACCGGAAGAATGATGGATATGTCCGCTCGACGCGAACACTGTTCCAAGTCTACGCACCGAGTGAAATGAACGAAGCGGCGACCATCACAAAGATCGACGAGGATTACAATGGCGCGTTATCCCATTGGTCGGATCACCTCGACATATGGGTGTTTGTTCATAATTCGAGGCAGGGGCTCGGTCCCGGCGTTACGAAAAAACTCCTGGACCTCGATAGCCGGAATCAGAACGTTCGCGTTCGGTCTTGGGGTTTTGAAGAGTTGCGGCGAGTCGTGTTTGAACTCGCATTCCCAGAACTCGCGTCGCTCCCCGGCCCTATACCATCTCGAACGGACCTGATCAATGTTTCGTATTCCGAAGTGGAAATGGTGCTTCGAACATTGGAACAACGACGATCCTTGCAAAACGATGACATCCGGCCCGTTCCTCCTCGGAAGTTGGAAGCGAACTCGCTTTCCGATAGCGTGGAACGGCTGCTGAAATTCGGAATGGGTTCAAGCAACAAAGTACGGGATTTCTTCGGGAAACACCACGATCCGGAACTCGGTGATCGGGTCGCACAGGCGTTTCGCGGCGAGTACGAGGCGTTACGAAACGCCAACCGCACGCCCGACGAAATCTTCGCTGAGCTGCAACTCATTGGGAATGGAACCACTTTCGCGACCCCCTCACGTCAGGTGGCAACACTGACCGTGTTGGCGTACTTGTTTGAGGAGTGCGACATTTTCGAGCGACCTCAAGAGGAGTCCGCACAATGATTCTTCCCACGAAGCGGCTCAGTCAGGATCGTTCCTTACTCTACGTTGGCGCGGAGATTCTTCGTTTGGTGGACGAACCCACAACAGTCTCCCGGCTCTGGCAAGATTTGCAGTTGGCACGGTCGAGCCAAACGGGGCTTGCTCCTTTAACGTATGACTGGTTCGTGCTATCGCTCGATCTTCTGTTTCTGATGAACGCAATCAAGAACGAGCGTGGAAGAATCGAAAAGGTTGCACCATGATCCATCGTGTCTACAGTGACTTGGAAGGCTTCAAGGAATTGTCCTTCCGTGAGGGGCTCAACTTCGTACTCGCGGATAAGAGTCCAGGGGCGACAGATCGCCAAACGCGCAACGGAGCGGGGAAGTCCAGCTTCGTCGAACTGCTCCATTTCCTGACCGGCGGCAACTGTGGCCCTGAGTCGATTTTCCGGATACCCGAGTTGGTTAATGCGTCTTTCGGCCTCGATTTTGACTTGGGTGGGGACCGCATCGCTGTGGAGCGAAGTGGCTCCAGCGCAAGCACAATTGTCGTCGCAGGTGGCGAGACAAAACATTGGCCTGTGGCTCCGAAACGGAAAAAAAGTTCTGGCCGATTGGAGATCTCGAATACGAACTGGAAAAGCGTTCTCGCGCAGTTGATGTTCGGCATCGCAGAAGATGAGGAGGAGGAGTCCCCAAAATTCAGGCCGACGCTCCGTTCCTTATTGCCGTACTTCACACGTCGGCAGTCTTCTCAGGGATTTGCATCAGCGTTTCAACATTCGGCGATGCAACAGCCGTGGGATCAGCAGGTAGCGATTTCGTTCCTTTTGGGGTTGGATTGGAGCATCCCGCAGGGCTGGCAAGTCGTTCGGGAGAAAGAGAAAGGGCTGAATGTGATCCGCAAGGCCGGGGCGCAAGGCGTGTTCGGCGATCTCGTCGGCAAGTCCGCTGAACTGCAAACCCAACTGACCCTGCTTGAAGACCGCCATCAGCAAGCGGTCGAGCAGGTGAATAACTTCCGCGTTCTTCCTCAATATCGGGAGTTGGAATGCGAAGCGTCAGAACTGACACAACGGCTCAACGTCTTGGTGAACGAAAACACCCTTGATCGGCAACTCTTCGCGGAACTTGGAAAGTCCATCGAATCTGAGACACCGCCGCCGTTAACAGATCTGAACCAGCTTTACCAGGAAGCGGGCGTTTTGCTGCCGGGCGTGGCTCTGCGGCGGTACGATGAGGTTCAGCGATTCCACGAATCCGTAATTGCCAATCGCCGTTCGTATTTGCAGCAAGAGCAACAAGACGCCCAACGCCGAATCGAGGAACGAGAGCGGGAGAAAGGTGAACGCGACGCTCGCCGGGGCGAAATCCTCAACCTGCTTAAGACTCACGGTGCGTTGGAACAATTCACGCTTCTTCAAGGCGAAGTCACTCGCCTGGGTGCCGAGGTCGAGGGACTTCGGCAACGGCTCAAGACCGCGGAAAATCTGGAAAGCGGAAAGACGGAATTGGATATCGAGCGCGGCCGTTTGCTGACGCGGCTGCGACAGGACTACCACGAACAGAAAGACCGCATCAAAGCGGCAGTTCTCGCCTTCGGGGAAATCTCTAGAGCTCTATACGAAAACCCCGGAATCCTGACGATCAGCCCGGAAACGAATGGACCGAAGTTCGACGTGAACATTCATGCCGCCCAGAGCAAGGGGATTAGCAACATGCAAATCTTTTGCTTCGATATGATGATTGCCCGGCTGTGTGCCGAGCGCAAGATTGGGCCGGGGTTCTTCGTCCATGACAGCCACTTGTTCGATGGTGTCGATGAACGGCAAATCGCCAAAGCTCTCGTCATCGGGGCGGATACCACCTCGCGAATCGGCTGGCAGTACATCGTGACCATGAACTCGGACGCGGTGCCTCCAGAGTTCGATCCCACACCGTATATCGTTCAACCACGTTTGACCGACGCAACCGAAACTGGCGGGCTTTTCGGCGTACGGTTTGGATGATTTTTCGGGATTGGTCCCCATGCGATCAACCTTTCCGGTACGATGCCGCGATCTTTTTGACAGGATGCCTTTCCGTTCTCCCGATCTCTGACCACCGACTCTTCCAGTTCACGCTGAACCAATACACATCGAGAAACGCGATGACGTCCCGCTGGCACAGTTTTTTCCTCGGCGTCCCGATCGTTCTCTGCCTGGCAACGGCTGCGGGGGCGCAGGTTCATTATCACGACGACGACAGCCCCTGGGGACAACGGGCCGACTCCGGACCCGACGCGGAGGTCCCCGGCTGGTTCTACAACCTCGGCATCACCGGTCTGCGGGCGCAGTTGAAGCCAGACAATCCCAAGGCGTTGCTGGTCAAGTACGTGTTCCCCGGATCGCCCGCGGACGGCCAGGTCATGGTCGGCGACCTGATTGTCGGCGTCGGCGGACGGATGTTTCAGAATCCGCACCGCAATGGATACGGCGAAAGCGTCTTTGGCGCCCATGGGCCAATCTCGGAATTCGCCGACGAATTGGAAGCGTGCCAGGGGGACACTCGCGAGGGGAAGTTCCCGCTCACAATTCGCCGCGATGGAGAAATCAAGGACGTCGAACTCGACGTCGGGCGGAAGTACGGATCGTTCGCCTCCACGTTTCCGGCCCATTGCTCTAAGTCGGACAAGATCCTGGCCGAGTTGCTGGAATACCTCGTTCAACACCAGGCGTCCGACGGTTCGTTCGGCGATCCGGTCCACAACACGTTTGCTCCGCTGGCGCTTCTGGC
>JAPLOC010000102.1:7102-8829 GCA_026692825.1 Planctomycetota bacterium
CCGGCCGTCGAAGCGAACGTGCGCTATCACTGTCGCGAGACACGCGCGAAGGACCGCCGGCTGTTCGACTTGATCAACTGGAACTACATGAGCGCCGCGATCGTTCTCAGCGAGTATCACCTCGCGACGCAAGAGAAATGGGTGCTGCCGGAATTGCAGGAGGTCCACGACCATCTGGCAAAGAGCCAGTATCTGCACATGTCACAGATCAATCCCAAAGCGAAGGTCTCGCACCCCGATTCCTATCCCAAAGGTCCGAAGGATTCGCACGGCGGGTGGGGCCACAACCCTGGATTCGAAGGCTATGGCCCCATCGCGATGCTCACCGGACAGGGGGCCTTGGCCTATTCACTGATGGATCGCTGCGGAATCCAGGTCGACCGGGAGCGCCACGACGCGGCGTACCAATTCCTCAAGAAGGGAACGGGAAAAAACGGGTACGTCTGGTACGGCGATCAGATCGGTGGAGGGCCAGACAATTGGGCCGACATGGGCAGAACGGGTGCCGCGGGCATCGCCAACTTCCTCAGCCCGTATGCGGATCCTGTCTATCGTGAACGGGCGATGGCTCACGCCCGGGTGATTGGCCGGCATCCCCAGAGTTTTCCCGACACGCACGGTTCGCCTCCGATGGGAATGGCCTACACGGCGCTCGCGGCGAACCTCGATCCCGACAGTTTTCGCCGACTGATGGACGCCAACCGCTGGTGGTTCACGCTGGCCCATTGCACCGACGGAAGTTTCTATTATCAGCCGAACCGGGACAACGCCGGCTACGGTGCCGATTCCAGAATGACCGCCTCGTCGGTCGTGGCGTTCATTCTGGCGATCCCCAGGCGCAGCCTGATCCTCACCGGGAAAGAGTCCGAAGCCCCCCGGAAACCAGACGACAAGCCTGTGACAAGCCGCGGTCCGATTCAGGTCTACATCCTCGCAGGTCAGTCGAATATGGAGGGGCAGGGGTTCATCCAAGCCGACCCGAAGCGGAACGAGGGGAAAGGGAGCCTTGAATACCTGACCAAAGCACCCGCCACCGCCGACAAGTACAAGCATCTGCTCGGCCAGAATGGTGAATGGGCCGTTCGTGACGATGTGTGGATTCACTACCTCGACCGCAAGGGAAAACTCACGGTCGGCTATGGGGCCAAAGACGATCGAATCGGGCCGGAACTGGGGTTTGGGCACGTCGTCGGAGAGGTCACGCCGGAACCCGTTCTGCTCGTAAAACTCGCTTGGGGCGGGAAGAGTCTCGCCAAGGACTTTCGTCCGCCAAGTTCGGGGGGAGAAGTCGGGCCGTACTACACCGAGGTGGTACAGCGGACGAAGGGGGTTCTGGGGGACCTGGCCAAAGAGTTCCCCGAGTTCGGTGATCGGGGTTACGAGATCGCCGGTTTCGGGTGGCACCAGGGGTGGAACGACCGTGTCAATCAAGCCTTCAACGACGAGTACGAACAGAATCTGGCCAACTTCATCCGCGACATCCGCAAGGATCTCGGCGTGAAGAATCTCCCGTTCGTGATCGCCGAGACGGGAATGAGCGGCAAGGAGGAAAAACACCCGCGGGCGCTCTCGTTGATGAAGGCCCAGGCCGCCGTGGCGGAATATGAGGAGTTCCGGGGCAACGTGGCGTTTGTCGGCACGAAGGAATTCTGGCGCGATCAGGCCGATTCGCCGTCCGGCCAGGCGTACCACTGGAACACCAACGCCGAGACGTATTACCTGATCGG
>JAPLOC010000103.1:0-2018 GCA_026692825.1 Planctomycetota bacterium
AGTCGACCCCCCAGGTGTCGACACCCACAGACTCGGCTCGCGAGCCGTACGACTGGGCGGCGCGGGTCAGCCCGTCCTCAATGCCCCCCCACAATCCGATGAGATCCCAGCGCATCGTGTCGCCGACGTAGACCGGTCCGTTGGGAAACCGGTGGATCTCTTCCAGTCGGATCCGTTCGCCATCGAACAGACCCGCGATCACGCGTCCACTTTCGGCCCCCAGATCGACGGCAAGGTAGCAGCGTTCAGCCATGTGACATCACTCGGTTCGCGATCAGGCCATCCACGCCGTTGGACCTGGGGTCGCGCGCGAAAAACGAAGGAACTCGTTGGTGGTCGCACGGCGGCGAAACGTGCGGCGGGAATCTGTCGCGGATCAGGCCTCTTCGGGCAATGGTCCGACCGTCGATGTCGATTGCAGTCGCAGGGGAAACTTCTGCAACAGTCGGCGAATGTCTTCCGTCGTGATCGATGCGACCGTTTCGAGATCCGCCGCGACAGGACGGTACTCGTGACAGTACTGCCAGTTGTGTCCCAACGATCCCAGTCGCCCCATCGGACGTTCGCTCCGCAGCACGATTCGCGACGCGACCTTGTTGCGGGCCTGCGACAGCTCGGCTTCGGTGACACCGTTCTGGTTCACGTCGTCGAAAATTTTCTGGATGCGGGCCGTGTTGGCGGCGACATCTTCCGGCGCGCAACTGAAGTAGCACAGGTAGGCACCGGAACCGTCGAATTCCTGGAAGCCCAGGTCGGCGGTCTCGACATGGCCGGGGTCGACCAGTTCCCAAAACATTCGGCTGCCCGTGTCGTCCCCCACAACCACCGACAGCAAATCCGCGGCGTAGCGCATCGGATCGCTCGATGTGGGAGCGGTGGACATTCCCATGACATGCTGCTGCCCGATGGTCGGGCGCACCAGGGTGTGCTTTCCTCCTTTGGGACGGGCTTCGGTCGTGTCGCGCGGCGGGTCACCGGCCGGCCAGCCGGCACAGTGCTTTTGTCCCAATGCGACAATGTCTTCCCATTCGAACTTTCCCGCGACCGCGAGCAGAATGTTCCCTGCGGTGTAACGGCGGGCGTGATATTCCCGCATCTGAGCGGCGGTGAGGGCGGTGATGCTCTCGGGCGTTCCCAGCACGCAGCGACCGAGCGGATGGCCGGCGAAGTGCGTCGTCATCACGTTGTCGTATGCGAGATAGGTCGGCTGGTCGTCGTACATGCCGATTTCTTCTAGGATGACTTTCTTCTCCATCTCGAAGTCCTCCTCGCGCAACGAGGGGAACAGAATGTCGGCCAGCAGGTCAAACGTGTCGGGGAGATATTCAGGGAGAACCGCGCCGTAGAAGAGCGTTGTTTCCTCGCTGGTCGACGCGTTGTACTTCGCGCCGACCTCGTCAAAGATGCGATTGACGTCGTCCGCCGAATGACGCTCCGTCCCCTTGAACACCATGTGTTCGAGGAAATGGCTCACGCCGGAGATTTCATCCGTTTCGTCGCGCGAACCGGTGCGCACGAAAAAGCCAATCGCCACACTATGAACCGACGGGCTGCGTTCACCAATGATCTGCAAACCGTTGGGGAGCTTCGTTTCAAAGAACTGCAAGGCGCACCTCCAAGGGGGCAGGCCCCAGCGTTAAGACCGTGAAATCGGCGGCGGGGTAGCGGTGAATGTGATCGATCAGCGTTGGCACGGTGAGCGCGTCGATTTTGTCGCGGACCTCATCCAGCGTTGTGACCCGTCCCAGGTGATACCAGTCCCGGGCCAGTGACGACGCGCGGGAGGCACTAGACTCCTGTTGCATGATCAACGAGCTTTTCGCCCGCGCCTGGCACCGCCGCAGTTCATCCTCGCCAATCCCCTCTCCCACCCGCTGCAATTCCCGCAAAGTCACATCGAGAGTCTCTTGCGCCCGCTCCACCGAAGTGCCGGCGTAACAGAGGACCTGCGACTGGTCGCGCATCGCATGCAATGTCGCATAAACCGAGTAGCACAAGCCGCGTTTTTCCCGCACCTC
>JAPLOC010000103.1:2030-9027 GCA_026692825.1 Planctomycetota bacterium
CACCTCAGTGAACAGACGCGAACTCATCCCACCCGACAGCACGTTCACCACTCCCCAGGCGGCGTAGTAATCGGGATCGTTGTATGTCACGCTGGGATACGCGATGCCGATCTGCGTTTGCGTCGCCTCTTGCTGAATATGGTCGCGATGCGGTCCGCGGGGGCCGTCGTGCCAGGAGGTGGCGGGCTGGTCACTCCAGCCGCCAAACAGCTCCCCGACCAGTTCCTGAATTTCGCTCACGTTCACATTGCCCGCGATCCCCAGAATGGTCGCACCGGGCCGGTTGCAGCGTTCAAACTGCTGGCGGACGATCTCGGGATTGAGTTGGGCGATCCCTTCCAGAGTTCCTTCCGTGGGGATTCCCCAGGGGGCCGGAAAACAGCGTTTGCGGAGTTCAACCATCACCTTTTGGCGTGGCTCGTCCTCCAGGGCACGCAGTCCCTGCTCGACCCCCAACCGGGACGCGTCGAATTCGTCATCGGGAAGATGCGGCCGCAGGACGATGTCGGCGTACAGACGGAGCGCGTCGGGGAGGTTTCCCGCGAGGGTCGCGCCGGCGAGACTGAGATGGCTGTTCCCCACCCCCTCGTTCCGCTGCAAACCGAGATTGTCGAGCGCGTTGGTCAGTTCGACGCTGTCGTTGTCTCCCGCGCCACGCAGGATCCAGTCACAGAGGATCGACGCCGATCCCTCCTGGTGAACCGGGTCGTAATTGCTGCCACAGGGGACCAGTAACGAAAACGACGCCGACTGCACGTCGGCCATGGGCTCGACGAGCAGCGTGAGGCCGTTCGGGAAAACGTGGGTGTGTATTTGCTGCTCTGGCATCCGAATCTCGAAAGGAATCCCGCGGAACGTGGGCCACGCGAAAGCGAGTCATTGTGGCGTGTCGCCCCGCGCCCGACAAGCGCCCCGCGAATTCCGCTACGCCACGCTGTATTCGACGTCCGCCCGTTCGACCGCCTTGTACGTCGTCTTCGCCAGGCAAAACCCCACCGATCGATACAATTGGACCGCCGCGCTGTTGCTGGCGGTCACTTCCAGATAGACCCGTGGCACCCGCGCCTGTTGAAAGCCACGCAGACACTGAAACATCAAGGCCCGGCCCAGCCCATGCCCCCGATACTCGGGCACCACCCCGACATTCTGGATCGCCCCCCACTGACCGGCCTGCACCAGTCCCTGAATTGTCGCGCAATCATCGACCGTTCCATCGGGGAATCGGCAACTGATCAGCCAGGTCGCCTGGGGAACAAACGTAGCCCTTTGTGCGATTTCGCTCATCAGATTCAGGCACCCGTCGCGAGCCCCCAGGCAGGGGAAAATCTGCGAATCGACCTCAGAGCGAAAACTGGCGAATTTGGTGACGGCGTGCCGTTCGAGCAGCGACAATGACCAAGGAACCCACTCGTACCCGGAGGGCAAAAACGGCTCGGGGAGCCTGGCACCCGCCAGCTCGAACTCCAAGCGCAATCGTTTGTAGTAGGTCAGACCCATCGGGTACAAATTCTACGGGGGACTCGTCCCCTGTCAATCGGCACAGCACGGGAATCGCCTCGCAACCGGTTTGCCGATTTAACGGTTGTGCAGGCCTCCGGCAGTGTTTGAGGATCTGAGCCATCCCCAACCGTGATCTCAATTCGCTACAATCCACAGGGTCTGGTCACCCGAAACCACCCAACACGCCCCCGCCGCTCATTCTCCATGTCATCACGATTTCTTTTGGGGATTCGACCAATTCCGCCTTGGTGGTTGGCCGCGAGCGTCGTGGTGTGCCACTGTCTGCTGATCATCGGGAATCTTCGCGCCGAAATCGACCCCGCCAAGTTGCCGCCAGCGGCGGACAAAGTGGTCGATTTCACGAAAGACATTCAACCAGTACTCAACGCACACTGCGTGAAGTGTCATGGCTCCAAAAAGCAGATGGGCGATCTGCGGGTTGATTCCCGCGCGGCGGCGTTGAAGGGGGGGGAACGCGGACCGGTGGTGATCGCCGGCAAAAGCGCCGAGAGTTACCTGATCGCCGCCGTCTCGCATCAGGATCCCGAGATCGCGATGCCCCCCGAAGGGGATCCGTTAACCGCAGAGCAGGTCGGACTGCTCCGGGCCTGGATCGATCAAGGGGCAAAGGGACCGGCGGACGAAGTCGTGCCAACCCGCCCGGTTCCGTGGAGTTTTCGCCCGGTCAAGCGACCAGATCTTCCCGGCACCGCGAGTTCCATTGATCTGCTTGTCGAGCGTCCCCTTCGTGAGAAAAACCTCGCGCTGTCTCCCGAAGCCGACCGCCGGACGCTGATCCGGCGGATGTCCCTGATCATGCATGGGCTTCCTCCGACCCCCGAGGAAGTCGCGGTCTTCCTGAACGATGACCGACCCGGAGCGTACGAGCGACTGGTCGAGCGGGTTCTCGCCAGCCCGCGGTATGGCGAACGCTGGGCGCGCCATTGGTTGGATATCGCGCGGTTTGCCGAGTCCAACGGCTTTGAGACCAACCGGGTTCGAAAAAACGCCTGGCCGTACCGCGATTATGTGATTCGCGCGTTCAACGAAGACAAGCCATACAACCAGTTTGTCCGTGAGCAAATCGCCGGAGATGCGTTGGGGGGTGACGAGGGAACCGGTTTTCTCGTGGCGGGCGCGTACGACTTGGTGAAGAGTCCCGACATCAACCTCACGCTCATGCAGCGTCAGGATGAACTCGCCGACATTGTAAATACGACGGGGACCGCGTTTCTGGGACTCACCCTGGGGTGTGCGCGCTGCCATGATCACAAATTCGATCCAGTCACCCAAAAGGACTATTACGCGGTCCAGGCAGTTTTCGCAGGAGTCAATTTCGCGCCCCGGCCACTGCCCGTCAAACGCTCGTCAACCAGTGAGCAGGAATTGGTCGCGTTGAAGCGTCAACTTGCTGACGCGGAACTCGCGCTAGGGGTCTTTCGCGCCAAGGCGGCCAAATCCACAGTCGCGAGTAAAACACTGCGGCCGGCGGTCAACGAACGGATGAACGAAGAGTCATTCCCGGCGGTCATGACGACTGCCGTGCGGTTCACCATCCTCGGCACGAACGCCGGCGAACCGTGCCTCGACGAACTGGAGATTTACGATACGCAGGGCGAAAACGCGGCGTTGATCACTGCGGGAGCTGTCGCGACCGCCTCGGGAACATTGGCGGGCTATGCGATCCACAAACTCGAACATATCAACGACGGTCGCACCGGAAATGAGCGGAGCTGGATCTCGAACCAGGCGGGGAAGGGTTGGGTGCAGCTCACATTTCCGTCGGCAAAGCGCATTGAACGGATTGTCTGGGGTCGGGACCGAGCGCAACGCTTCAAAGACCGCATCGCCACGAATTACCGCATCGAGGTGACCGACGCGAATGGCGACTGGAAACAGGTCGCCTCCTCAGACGATCGGGAACCGTTCGCGGGGGGAGATCCCAGCGAGTTTCTCAAACGACTGTCTGAGGACGACGCGAAAACCGCGCGGGGTCTCCAATCAGAAATCGCGTCACTCCAGACCCGGGTGTCGCAACTGACCGACGGACTGCCGGCGTGGCTCGGGACGTTTTCGCAGCCTGGGGACACCCATCGGCTCTACCGTGGCGATCCGCTGTTGAAGAAAGAGGTTGTCGCCCCGGATGTGATCGCCGCTTTGGGATCGCTGGGGATGGCGCTCGACGAACCGGAACTGCAGAGACGGGTGAAGCTGGCTAACTGGCTCGCCAGTCCAGAGAATCCACTCACTGCCCGCGTGATGGTGAACCGCCTGTGGCACTACGTGTTTGGAACCGGGATCGTGGAGACCCCCAGCGATCTGGGGGGGAATGGCGTTCCGCCGATCAATCCCGAATTGCTCGATTGGCTCGCTGACGAGTTTGTGCGGAGTGGCTGGTCAGTCAAACAGATGCAGCGGTTGATCCTACATTCCCGGACGTTTCGCCAATCGTCCGCGCCGCAGGCGGACGGACTGGCGGCGGATGCCGACGCCCGGCTGTTGTGGCGGTACCCACCCCGCCGGTTGGAGGCCGAGGCGATTCGCGATTGCGTCCTGGCGACCTCCGGTGCGCTCGATTTAAGAATGGGTGGCCCCGGGTTCTTCCTGCAGATCGTCGAGGAAGACAATGTCTACCGCTATTTCCCCAAAGAGAAGTTCGGCCCCGAGGATTTTCGGCGGATGGTCTATTTGAACCGCATTCGCCAGGAACAGGATCCCGTGTTCGGCTCATTCGACTGCCCCAGTGGAAATCAGGTGATGCCCAAACGGAGCCGGTCGAACACCCCGCTCCAGGCGTTGAATCTCTTCAACAGTCCGTTCATCCTGCAACAAGCCGACATCCTCGCCGCCCGTTTGACCCGGGACGCGGGAGACGTTCCGGAATCACAAGTTCGGCGGGCGTTTGAATTGTTCGCCGCTCGGGAGCCTGACCGATTTGAACTCGATGCCTCGGTCGAAATGATCGGTGAACATGGACTGGCGGCGTTCTGTCGCGCGCTGTTCAACACCAGCGAATTTCTGTTCGTCTTCTAAGAGTGCCAACCATGTTCGTGTCGAATCACAAACACCCGTTGCTCGATCGCCGGGGATTTCTCTCCCAGAGCGCCACGGCGCTGGGTGGGATGGCGCTCGCTCAGCTCTTATCCCAGGACCGATTGTCAAAGGGGGACGAGGAATCGAAAGCCCCCATCCGCCCGAAGATCGACGCCGCGAACCCCAACAACCCCCGGCAGTCGCATTTCGAACCCCGGGCGAAGCGCGTGCTGATGATTTTCTGCGCCGGGGCGTGCAGTCACCTCGATACTTTTGACTACAAACCCGAGTTGATCCGGCTGCACGGGCAGCCGATGCCGGGGGGAGAGAAACTCGTCACGTTTCAAGGGGCGCAAGGAGCGCTCAACCGCAGTCCCTGGGAATTCCGGCCGCGGGGCGCATCGGGGAAGATGGTCTCCGACCTGGTCCCCCGACTCGCGGAACTCGCGGACGATTTGTGTTTCATTCATTCGCTCACCGGCAAGACGAATACGCACGGTCCGGGGGAGAATTTCATGAACACCGGGTACACGCTCGATGGGTTTCCGAGCGTGGGGGCGTGGACGACGTATGCGCTCGGGAGCGAAAACGAGAATCTGCCGGCGTACGTGGCGATTCCCGACCCGCGGGGTGCGCCGCAATCGAGCGGGAATTGCTGGAACCCCGGGTTTCTTCCCGCGGCGTTTCAGGGAACGGACTTCAACGCGACAAAACCGGTTCGGAATCTCGCGAGGCCCGCGGCGATCCGCCCCGAGACCGACATCGCCACCCGGAATTTCGTCGGCCGGTTGAACCAGCATCAGCTCGAGCGATTTCCCGGTGATACGGAACTGGCGGCGCGGATTTCGAGTTACGAACTGGCGGCCAAGATGCAGTTGTCTGTCCCGGCGGTGAGTGATATTTCCTCGGAGCCGGCACATGTGTTGAAAGCGTATGGAGCTGACGCGTCGGGGGACTCCACCCAAGACATCAAGGCTGGCTACGCCCGTAACTGCATTCTCGCACGCCGACTTCTGGAGCAGGGAGTTCGGTTTGTGCAACTTTTCAACGGCGCGTACCAGGTCGGCGGCGAAGGGACCAGCAACTGGGACGGTCATAAGGTGCTGCAAAAGCAGTACACCGTGCATGGCGAGATTTTCGACCAGCCGACCGCCGCGCTGCTGACCGACCTGAAACAACGGGGATTACTGCAGGACACCCTGGTTGTCTGGTGTACTGAGTTCGGCCGCATGCCGACGTTTCAGGCGGGAGCCAGCGGGCGCGATCACAACCCGTCCGGCTTCACCGGCTGGCTGGCCGGCGCGGGGGTCAAAGCGCCGTTCAGTTACGGCGCGACCGATGAATTCGGCTACAAAGCCGCCGAGAATGTCACCAGCGTCTACGACTTCCACGCCACAATCCTGCACATTTTGGGCCTCGACCACGAACGGCTGAGCTTCTATCACAATGGCATCGAACGTCGACTGACCGACGTGCATGGTCATGTGCTGCGGGATGTGTTGGGGTGATTCACGGCGCGGGCTTGACACTGCTTCGCACATGGAAGTGCCATAGTGCTGCCAAAGGACTCTCGGCTCCGGCCATCGACGCTGGGTATCGACTCAGCGACACCCGTTGGCGAAACGCGGAGACTGTTTTGACTCGAGACCCCGCTGTTAATGCCAAATCCCTGCATAAAGAGCGCTACAGCGCGGCAAGAGCGACCGGCATAGAGTCCCTCCGGCACCGCAAACCACTCAGGCGGTCTGGCTCGGCGTCTGGCGATTGTGGTTTACAAGCAGACTCTTGCGACAACGCGGAAATTGGACGAAGTCCGGGAACCGCTCCCCGGTCACGGCTTCGCCACTGCGGACTGAGTCTTTTCGAAAACAATCCGACTGGTCGCGGCACGGAGTTTCGCAAGGTCGCGTTTTTCCGTCAGTGTCCGTTTCCACATCGTCATGTCGGCAATCAACTGTTCAAGCTCGCTCAACTCATGTTCCCATGTCAGGTCATTCGCCTTTTTGGCGAACTCTTCGTCTCTCAGCTTTTCGAGCTGATCCAGTTCCGCGACCAGTTGCAGCCGGGCGTGGGTCATCTCTTTGAACTCCGCGGTTTCGGATCCCGTCGCGTCCGTAAATGCCGCCAAACGCGCGTCGAGTGCGACCTTGTCCAGCAAGAGTTTGGCACGGCGTTCCGCCAATTGTCGCAATAGAGCCTCCTGCATGACACCATTTTTCTCCGGTGTATTGGCCTGAACCCGTCTCAGAAGACGTTCGTGGGCACGCCGCCAGTCGGTTAATTTCATTTTGGCTTCGCTCAGCGCTTCATCGATCGCAGCCAGGCGTTTGGCATGGGCCAGGCTCACCCGTTGATTGAACTCATTGATCACCGCGTCGGCGACCGCATTCGCCACCGCCGCCCGTTCCACATCGTTTCCCGCCGTGAATTCAATCCGGAGAGAATTCGTGTCGGGTGTTGTCAC
>JAPLOC010000104.1:0-8746 GCA_026692825.1 Planctomycetota bacterium
CTGGGCGATGGTGGTGGCATGGGGGGTGAGCCGCTCTCGTTCGAGAATGGTGTGGGTGACCCCATTCTTGAATTCGTGGCGACCGGTCATCAGTGCCGACCGGGTGGGGGAACAGGTGGGGCTGACGTGGAAATCGGTGAACCGGACTCCCTCGCGATGCAGTCGGTCGAGATGGGGGGTCCTGAGAACCGGGTTGCCATGCGCCGAGATGTCGCCGTATCCCTGATCATCGGTGATCACGAACACAATATTCGGTTTTCGGCCCGACTGTGCCAAGGCACAGTCAGCGAATCCAATAACGAAACCGAACGTCGCGACGAGTACGAGCAGAATGCGGATCATCAGTGCGTCACGGTATGGGAAACAGGACGGAACGGCGCGCGACAGTCGCGCAGTTGCTATTTCAAAGAGGACTCCAGGAACAATTCGCTACGATCCCGCAACGCCGAGTCACCGCCCGACACGGCTCGGACTATTGCTTCCTGGCCAGTCTCTGAAAGACACGTTCCGCGACCACAGCGAGAATTTGCGCCAGTATGACATTTCCAGCGTACGGGAGGGCCAGCAACCAGACCGGCACTGGGATCACTTCGGCCAGTACCTCGGGAACAAGTTCGATCAAAAAGAAGGAGGGAAGGTTGAGTACGAAGATCCAGTAATCAAACCGTCCATGACCGCCTCCGAATCCTCCCTGAACGATAAACAACACCAAACTGACCAGACTGGCGACTGTTGGAACGGCCAGCGCGATCAGTTTTGGGGTACGCACGGCGTCGAACTCCCAAAAGTGTGTTCGTGAGAGGCGAAACGAAACCGCAGGGTCGACGGCAGCCGGCTGACGCCGGCCGCTCGCCTGATTGATCGTGGGGCGGTTGCGGTTCTTATCGGTTGAACAGGAAAGCGGGGCTGTTCATCAGAGCCCACATCAGATCCTGGGCTCCCTCCGCGCGGTCGACTCCACCCAGGTAGACAATTCCCTTGGCCTGTTCCTCGTCGGTCGGCAGTCGATTCAGCACCGACAGGTAAATCTCCCGCACAAGCGTCGGATCGTCGGCGTTTGCCTGCTTCAAGCGGGCAATGAGCCCTTGCGGGTGAATGATCGCTTCGGAGACGGTGGGGCCGTTGATGAGATTCAGCGTCTGCGACAAACTCACGTCGGCGGCCCGTTCACATTCACACGGAATTTCGCGTGCCGGCCGGCCGAACATGTCGAGGAACCCGATCTGAATGTTCGGGTCGGGAAGCTGCGTCGCCCGGAAACCAGGGGGAACGCCCGGAATCGTCACCGGACTGCCGGCCGCTGTCATGATCGCGTCGAAGAGCTGCTCCGCAGTCAGTCGGCGGGGCATGAAGTGCGAGAAGTTCTCGCCATCGTCTTCATTCCACTTGTTCGCCGCGTAGCTCCGCTGGTAGGTCGCCGACCGGGCGATCGTGCGGAGCAGGTGCTTCGTGTCGAACTTGCTGGCGATAAAGTCGTCGGTCAGAGCCTTGAGCAGTTCGGGATTTGTCGCCGGGTTGCTGCTGCGGATGTCGTCGACCGGGTCGATGATCCCACGCCCCAGCAGGTAGCTCCAGTACCGGTTCACCAGACTCGTGGCGAAGTACTGATTGTCCTTCGAGGTGAGCCACTGCGCCAGTTGCTGCCGCAGGTCCGAATTGGGATCGACCGCCGACCCGCCATGTTCATACGGGAACTTCGCGGGAACGGCCTGATTGCTGCGGGGATTCACAACGGCCACGGGCGACCGCAGCGGGTAAATCACTTCGTCTTCGGGGACCGTGCCGGGCTTCCGGCCGACTCCCGAAAAATACGCCGACAGTTGGTAATACTGCCCCTGGGTCCACCGTTCGAACGGATGGTCGTGGCACTTGTTGCAACTGAACCGCGTCCCCAGAAAGACCTGGGTGAAATTTTCCATGGCGGCGGTTGGCTCCCGCGAAATCCGGAAGTAGTTCGCCGCCGGGTTCTGGAACGTGCTGCCGTTGGCGGTCAGAAGATCGGTGACCCAGCCATCGTACGGTTTGTTCTCGGCAATCGCGCTGCGAATCCAGTTACGATATGCCCAGACCCCCTTCTCGCTGATGAACTTGCGGTTCGACAGCAGCAGGTCACTCCATTTCAACGTCCAATGGTCAATGTACTCGGGGGTGTCGAGCAGTTCGTCGATCTTTTCGTCCCGCTTCACCTTGCTGTCGCGCGGGTCGGCGAGGAACGCTTTGACCTGCTCGGGAGTCGGGGGTAGACCGGTCAGATCGATCGACGCCCGGCGGAGAAACTCGGCATCGGTACAAAGGTCCGACGGAAGTGTCTTGATCTTTTTGAGCTTCTGGTTGACCAGCGTGTCGATGAAGTTGTTCTCGGCGGAATCGCTCCAGGCGAATCCCGATCGATCTCCTTGAACAGTGATCTGATTCACCGCGTACGCTCCTTCGTACCGCACCAGAATCGCCGACTCACCCCGCCGTAACGACTCGACCACGCCACTCGACGCCAGCGAATTCGTCACCGTCGCCACATTGAAGTTACTGCTGCTGAAGACCGCGTCGCGAGTCACGTCCCGAGTCGAACCATCCGGGAAATGAGCGATGACCGTCTGCTGCAGTTTGCGTCCCTCCAGATCAATCACCGGATTGGCGGGAAAGACCTCAAGCTTCGTGACGCGGGTGGTCGTGTCGAGCTGACACCCGTCGGCGATCCACGGGTGGATGAGCTTGTAGTACCGCGAGTCTTCGTCGAACAAAAAGCCGCCGACGTGGGGAACCCCCTGCGTGGGCTTGAGCAGCATCAAACTCTGGCTGGGGACCGAACGATTGAATCGGCGACCCGACAGATCGTCGACCAGTGCCAAATAGTCGTATTCAGTGTCATAGCCTCGGAGCGACAGTTTGAATCCGTTCTTGCCATCCTGGGCACCATGACAGGTTCCCTGGTTACAGCCGACCTTGCTCATCGCGGGTTGAATCTCGCGAACAAAGCTGACCGGGACGGGGTTGGCATCCTTCACATCGACCGCCAGTTCCGCCTGTTTGCCGGCGGCGGAGACAACCAGCTTCGCGGTCCCCACCTTGCGGGCGACCAGAAAGCCGTCGCTTTCGAGTTCGGCGGCGTCTCCCACCAAAGCGAGTTTCGCCTCGGCGGTCAGGTCGATTAAATCGCCAGCGGCTGACTTGCCCGTCACCAGCACGCGGCGTGAGTCGCGAATGCCGTTCAGTTCCAGCTTGGCCGGGAAGAACTGCAACTCGACAATCTCGGGACGTGGAGGAGGAGCGGCGATCGCGCGGCGATCCGACCCGCACAAACCGACACCGGCAACCGCGACCAGCAACCACAACTTCGACAGAAGACGCATCGGAAACCTCGACTCAGAACGAGCACATTCCGCGGGATTCATCCCGAAGAGTTCGCATCAATGAATTCTACTTGCCCGCGACCGCTGGCGTAATCTGCACCGGGACCAGTTCCTTTTCCAAGGCACCGGTCTCGGCGTTGTAGATCCGCAACTTCCCTTCAAACCCCCCGGTGGCGACATGTTTGCCATCGGGAGAAAAGACGACGGCGAACACACCCCGGGTGTGTCCCGGAAGTTCGAACAGCAGTTTACCATCTTCCGTGCTGTAGATCCGCGCCATTCCGGAATTCCCGCGAGTGAGAAAATCCGCCCGACCATCACGGGATAACTGCGAATGCGGTTGAAATCGTCACCAATCTGCCGGGCCTGGGTCCGAATCATCTTGTACAACTTCGGTTCCCCATCGGCCCCGCCGACCAACAATTCGTCTTTCGCTGGGTGCCGGCGGAGCGACTGCAAGCCCCCTTTGAGCGCCCCTGGCGTGATGCTGGTGATGTTGTCGACGAATTGTCCCGATTCCACGATCGAGAGCTTCATCGACCGATCCCGGCTCACGGTGATCATGTGCTTGCCGTCGACTGAGAACGCGGTATTCAACACCCAGTCGGCGTGGGCGTCGAACTTCAACAACGGCTGCCCGTCGGCGACCCGCAACACGCGGGCGCTGTTGTCGGCCCCGCCACACGCGAACAACGTTCCATCCGGACTGAACCGGCCGCCAAACAGCGTGTCAGTACTGAACGTTGTTGAGCGTTCGAGCTTCTTCTCTGCGACGTTCCAGAATTGAACTTCGCCAAACAGCGAGGCGTTCCCCCCCGTGGCAGCGAGCAGCTTGCCATCGGGTGAAAATGAAAGCGAAGTGATCGACTGTGAACGCCCGACCAGACGGCCCGCCAGCCCGGAACCGTCCGCCTTGTGCAGCAGAATCTCCCGGAACCCGGAGACAGCGATGAACTGCCCATCGGGAGACCACGCCAGTGCCGATATGACCGGGGGATTGGTGTAGATGGGAGGATTTTCCGGGGAAATCGTGTCCTGGACTTCCGCCGGCGTATCGTCCTTGGCCCCTTCCAAGACCCAGCGCGATAGAGTCGCGACCTGGTCTTTATTGAGCGGCGGAGCGTTTTTCGGCATCGTCGGAGCATCGCCCCCGATAACGTCGATCAGCAGACTTTCTTCCGGCTTCCCAGGGGTCCAGAGCGCCCCCTGCTCTCCACCCGCCTTCGCCAATTCGTAGGTGGTCAGTTGTAGTTTCCCGCCGACTTTCGCCGGCTGATGGCAACCGGTGCAGGCCCGCTGCAGAATCGGTCGGACCTGACGGTAAAAGCTGACCGGTGCCTGCTCGGCGGGCTTCTCGTCGGCGGCGCGAATCGTGGGGGTGCTGAACACCACACAGCAACCCGCCAGAAGGGCCAGCAGACCAGACTTCCAGATCGAAATTGGACGAGACTTCATTCCGCACGCTCCGCAGAGAACCAGAAACGCCGACGGACTGATCGACGTTCACTCATTCGTTTCAAGATAGACGATACGGTCGGGCTACGTAAAGCGGGAGGGGTTTTCGTGGCGGATGAATCATCGACTACCTGCCATCAACGGACTGTTTGTTCACCTGGGCTTCCGCCTCGCGCAACAGAATCTGGGCGATCAGCAGGTCGTGATGGCCGTGGTTGTTGAAATCTGCCAGCAGGCGGTCGATCGCCTTGCGGGCCTTCTCCAGATCCGCCTGCGCTCCCTCGTTTTGTTCCAGTCGGCTCTTGGCGAGCGAACGCAAGGCGTAATTCAGGGCAAGGCCGTTGTCATTGGGCTGATGCCCGAGTGACGTATTCACCGCGTCGATCGCCGACTTCGCGTCCCCACTACGGTACGCGAGCAGCCCTCGCGCGAACCAGGCCCAGGGGAGCAGCCAGTCGGGCGGCGTCCCTTTGTCGAGCGCGTTCTCGAGCGTCGCTTTGGGAAGCAACGTCACATCCACCCCGTCGGCGAGCAGCAGACACGCCTTACACATCCGCTCCGCCATTTGCGGGTCTTTCGTCCCGCCGAATTGCTTCAACATCCCCGCGGTCAATTCCCGATAGGCGGCGTCGTTCTCTGACTGGATCAGAATCGGAGCCAGTCGCAGCCAGGCTTCCGAATCCTTGGGTTTCTTTTCGATCTGACCGCGTCCCAGTTCGATCGCCTCTTTCCATCGTCCAAGGGCGGCATACGCTCGGAGAAGCTGCTGCTCTGTCTCGGCGTCTTCGGGATTGAGTTTCAGAATTGCCTGGAACGCGGTGATCGCCTCTTCGAACTTCCCCTGCGATCGACACACCGCCCCCAGATTCATCCAGGCACTGAAATTGTTGGGGTCGAGTTCCCCCGCCTTACGCAGGGCGACAATCGCCTCGTCCATTTTTTCCAGATTGCCGAGTAACGCCCCCAGAATGCCATACGCATCCGAACTCTTCGGGTCCGCCTCGATCGCCGCCCGGCAAGCGACGACTCCCTCTTCGAATTTTCCCATCACCAAAGAATTCAACGCGAGATTGGTCTGTGCGAAGGGGGTTTTGGGATCCAGTTCAATCGCCAAACGATACTCCGCATTCGACTCGGCGAGTTTCCCTTGCCGTTGAAAAACAAACCCAAGTTTCAGGTGGGCCGTTGCTGACTCGGGATGGACTTCGATCGCGGCGCGATAGGCGGCCGCCGCTTCGTCGAATTTCTCCTGTGCCGACAACACATTTCCAAGACTGAGCCGCGCGTCGAGGTCTTGGGGATCGAGTGAGATCGCCGCCCGAAATTCAACGAGCGCTTCTTCGGAGCGACCCACATCCCACAGGACGATGCCGTAGTTCACCCGACCCACCGCATCCGACGGATCCAGGGCGAGCGCGGCTTGGAACTCGGTGATCGCTTCCTCGGTTTTTCCCTGGCGCCGCAGAATTTCCCCCAGGTTGCTGCGGGAGATCACATCGGTGGGATTGAGTTTCGCCGCCGTGCGCAGCGCTTCGACCGCCTCGTCGAGTTTGCCCAGTTTTGCAAGATCAACCCCCAGATTGATGTACGCCCCCGCCGCTTTGGGGCTGATCGAGATCGCGGTGCGGTAGGCGGCGATCGCGTCATCCCACTGCCCCTTGCGCGAAAACGAAACCCCCAGATCGGTACACCAGGCAGCCCGGTTAGCCAGACCTTCGTCCTGCGATAATCGATCGATCAGTTGTCGAAAAAGTCGCAGCGATTCGTCGGCTTTGCCCGCCGCTGCGATCGCCTTGGCCAATGTCCAGAGCGCCCCGGAACTCTCCGGACGCTGGGCCAGCGCGGCACGGGCGAAACCGACGCTCTCGACCGATTCTCCGCGCCGGACAAGGCTTTCACTCAGTTCATAATTCAGCCAGAAATCCCCCCGGTGCGCGTCCTGGGCATTCCGCAACAACTCAATCGACGCCTGAACCTCACCCGCACCGCGCAGGGCCTGTCCCAGCCAGGCGATCAATTCGGGAGATTGCCGTCGCGCTTCGTCACTTGTGGAGAGTTCACGCAACACCTGCGACTGATTCGAACGGAGCGCGGCTCGCACGGTGCGCCGCCAATCGCTGGAATCCGCCGCGTCCGCCACGTCGAACAACTTTGACCGCAACGCTTCATCACGAACCGCGTCGGTGTGAGAACTGGGTGGCACCTCGCTGGTCAAAGCGGCGGCGGCAGCCTCGCCCAACTGGGGTTTCCAACTACCTATCGGCTGTTCTCCCACCCGCGTTTGCGCCTCATCCAGGAGGATCCGGGAAATCAACAGATCGTGATCGCACCGATTGCGAACATCTTTCGTCAGGAGTGCGAGAGATTCCTCTGCTTTCCGCAGGTCGCCGCGCGCTTCGATCACCTGTCCAAGCTGCTGGCGGGCCATCGCCCGCAACGCCAGAATCTCTACCTTCGCGAAGTGATTGGGGCGGTTCTCTTCTGCCTCATCCAGACAGCGCAGCGCTTCCTTCGCGTCCCCGCTGCGGAACTCCAGCAACCCCCGCGCGAACCAGAACCACGCGAACAGGTCCCGCGACACCGTCGCCCCATCGAGTGCCGCGACAAGTTGCTCGCGTGGCAGGACACTCAATTCGACAGCATCCGGCCGCAACAGACACGATTTGAGCGTCTGTTCGATTTGCCGACTGTCGGTTGACGGGGCGAATTGCCGCGCCATCCGCTCACAGAACGGGCGATAGGCGGCATCCCCTCCCGCCAGCACAACCAGGGGGGCCAGCTTCAACCAAGTTTCGGCATCCCCGGGAGTTTGTTTGACGATCTGTCCCCCACTCCAAATTGCCATCTCCCAGTCTTTCGAAGAATACGCGTCGTGGAACTGTTTCAGCGTGGGATGGGGAACCGATCGGGCCCAGTTGTCGAGTGCCGCGATCAGGCTTTCGCGAATCGCCGACCGTTCGACCCGGGCGGCCAAGTCAGATGTCGCGAGTGCCGGAACATCGAGTCCCGCCTGTTCGAACGCCTGCGCGTAGCGTTCCGCCGCCGACGTGATATCGAAATACTCGTAGCCTGCCATCCGCTGGGAATCACCCGCCCGTCGGTTGCCGCGATTTGTATCCCCGCCATCCGCCTGGCTCAGTCGGGTCATCTCCAGTTCGTTCTGCAACGCCTTGTCGGACGCCGCCTGTTCGATTTGCCTGCGAACGTTGTCCGACCGTTCTTGCAACTCCGCGAGCAGTTGGGTGGCACCTTCCCGCAACTCGTGTGGGAGCGATTCCAGTCGAACGAGGTCCACCGCCTCTTCGGCGTTGAGGATCCCCTTCTCCAATTCCGCCTGCTGCGACGCCAGTTCTCCCGCGTCAGCGAGTCCCCGATGCAGTTGAGCGGCGTTCAAGACCTTGTGGAACTTGGCGGTCGCCACCGCCCGCCGTTGTGACTGAGTGGATTGAATCCACATCCAGCTCCCACTGGCGAGGCTCAACAGCAGGACCACGGACGTCGCCAGGGCCAGAGTCACGCGACGTCGCTTGCGCTCTTCCTCAGCTCGGGCGGTCTGTGCGACACGCTCCATTTCCGCCGCCCGCAGCCGCGATTCGACCGACCGCAAATAGTCGGTCACACGTTGCGCCACCACGTTCGCGTCGCGGGGACGGTTGGCCGGATCGACCTGGAGACACGCTTTCGCCAGTCCGATCAATTCCTGGTCGGCACCGCAGGCGTCGAGTCGCGCGAGACAAGGGGCGAGATCGCCGCGGGTCGCTTGTTCGACAATGCTCCAGCCCGTCGGTCCCAGATATGGGGGCTTTTCGGTGAGGATCTGCGTCAGAATCGCCCCCAGCGAAAACACGTCACAGCGTTCGTCGAGCCGATCGATTTCGCCGCGCGCCTGTTCGGGAGGCATGTACGCGGGCGTTCCCATGACCCGTCCCATTTCGGTGACA
>JAPLOC010000104.1:8778-12040 GCA_026692825.1 Planctomycetota bacterium
TCGGTTTGCTCACCCCCCCGGCTCGATTCGGCCAACACCTTTGCCAGTCCCCAGTCCATTACCTGGACTTCACCAAACGCCCCCACCATGACATTGGCCGGCTTCAGGTCACGGTGAATGACTCCCCGACTGTGCGCATAGGCGACGGTCTGGCAGATCTGTTCGAAGATTCCGACAAACCGGGAACGACCATCAGCCGGCTCGGCTCGCCCCTCCAATAACTCGAACAGCGTTTGCCCTTTCACGAGCTTCATGCTGAAAAACGGACTGCGGTCGGCGAGCTGTCCCAGTTCATACACCGGGGCGATCCCCGGGTGCTGCAACTGGCCGCCGATTTGCGCCTCCTCAATAAATCGCCGCACCACTTCGGGATTCTGTTTGTGCGATTCGAGCAACACCTTGATCGCCAGATCGCGTCCCAGATCGGTATCTCTCCCCAACAGGACGGCCCCCATCCCCCCCTGGGCGATTTTCCCCAGCAGTTGGTACCGACCACTGACTTCATTGGTGGGTGGATGGGCCGGCGTCGAGGGAGTCGTGGGATGCGCAGGAGACGGCGCGGTGTCGGGCAGTTGGACATGCGGGACACGCTCCAGTGTTTGTCCCAGCGTCTGCAACACACTGGAATGCCCCTCGCCGATCGAGAACGAGTCGCTGTCAACTGGCGCGGCGGGGGTTGGATCCTGGGGAACCCACGTCGCCTGTGGATCGAGTTCCGCATCGGGCACTCCCATTGCCGTCTCACGCGGATCAAAATCGATTGGCTTCTCGGTCATCGGTCGCACCCGTGCGAAAGTCGCGCGAACAGGGAGCATCCCCTGACAAGCTGCGGAATCGGCTGGAAGTCGATAAACGATCTCGTTCCCAAGGTCTCCTTGGGAACGCTCCCTTCCGAAGCTCTGCTTCGGGCGGCAAACAATTCAGCGGTGGCGTCAACGCTCTTTGCGAGGCTTTTACGAAGCAGAGCTTCGAACGATGCGTTCCCAAGCAGAGCTTGGGAACGAGGGCTGAGTCTTGTAGTGGCTTCCCCGTGTGTTCGTGATCTGGCACAATCCGGCCACGGTTTTTCGACCTCGCTACGCAATACGCCGGGTCAACCACGTCCCGATCGCGCTCAGGAGACTTCGCCTTGCTCGCCCGCTCGCTCCGTTTATTGGTTTGTGGATTGTCGTTTGCTCTGTTGTCGCATACCGCCCAGGGGGGAGACTGGAGTGCTGATCAGATCCCGCATTTCCCACAGGGGGAATTGCCGGTGCGACTGTTCAATGGTCGCGATCTCGGTGGCTGGGATGGACAGAAAGGGAAGCTCTTTTCGGTCGAAGACGGAGAGATCGTCGGACGCAACTCCGCCGACAACGCCCCCGCCGCCAGTACCTATTTGGTGACGGCGCGCAAATACCGGAACTTTCGGCTCGTCTTCGAAAGCAAACTCGTCACCAGTGAAATGCATTCGGGGATCGCTCTCTGGGGACGCAACGTTGAAAAGGGAGGGGATCCGTTCAGCTATCAGGGGCATCTGGTGATGTACCCCTCGGGCTACGGTTACTACGACCTGTTCCGCCGCAATAGCATCTTTCAAGACACGCTGGGAGTCGCCAAACGCGTGGGGGTTCAGCACGACTGGAACAAGATGGAGATTCTGGCAAGCGGCCGGCGGATTCGACATGTTGTGAATGGAACGCTGGTCGCCGACTGGTCCGACCCGCAGCCCGAATTGTGTGACGTCGGCCCGATCGGGTTGCAATTGCATTCCAACACCGTCGCCCAGGAAGTCCGCTGGCGGGGACTGGTTCTGTCCGAGAATCCGCAAGATGTGTTGATCACGCTGGCGCACCGCGACGCGGGGCTGGTGACGGCGGGCAATCCGGCCGAGTCGGGAATGGACGCCGCCGCCCTGGCGAAAATCAACGACCGGATGAAACGCTACATCACCGAAAAACAGGTCGCGGGGGTGGTGACGCTGGTGGCGCGGCGTGGTCGTGTGGTGCATCTCGACGCGGTGGGACACGCCGACATCGCGGAGAATCGCGAGATGGCGAAAGACTCACTCTTCGCGATCGCCTCGATGACCAAGCCGATCACAGCGGCGGCGGTGATGATTCTGGTCGACGAAGGGAAACTGAGTCTCGACGATCCGGTTTCGAAGTACATTCCCGGGTTCTCGCAAACCACGCTCGCCGAGGGGAAGAAGCCGGCCCGCGAGATCACCATTCGCGATTGTCTGACGCACACCAACGGTCTGGTGAGCGACCAGAGGAACCAGGGGACGCTGGCGAACACGGCGGAAATGCTGGCGAAGACCAACTTGGCGTTCGACCCGGGGACCAAGTGGCAATACGGACCGGGCTTGAGCGTTGCCGGCCGGGTGGCGGAGGTTGTCTCGGGAAAGAGCTTCGACGATTTCCTGGCGAACCGGATCTTCCAGCCGTTGCAGATGAAGGACACGTCGTTCCGTCCGAACGCAGACCAGGCGAAGCGGCTGGCGAAACTGTATCAGCCAACCGCCGACAAGCGGGGGATCGAACCCGGTTCCCACTGGCTGTTTGAATTGAGCCCCGACACCACGCCGAACCCCTCGGGAGGACTCTATTCGACCGCGCAGGATATGGTCCGATTCTACCAGATGATTTTGAACGGCGGGAGCCTCGAGGGGCAGACCATTCTGTCGTGGAATGCGGTTCGCCAGATGACTCTTGTGCAGACGGGTGACCTGGTCACAGGGTTCACGCCCGGCAATGGCTGGGGGCTTGGCTTTTGTGTTGTGCGTGAACCGCAAGGAGCGACGGCGGCGGTGGGCGCGGGAACACACGGCCACGGGGGGGCGTTCGGCACACAAGGCTGGATCGACCCGCAAAAGGAAATGATCTACGTGCTGCTGATCGCCCGGCAGAATTTTGGCAGTGGCGACGGAGCCGACATTCGGAGCGAATTCCAGCGTCTCGCGGTGGAGGCGATTCGGGATTAACCACGGACCATAAATGTGAGGTAGAACGAAAGGCGGGATCGAGATCCCGCACTCCATGAAAAAACCTCCGCGAGTGAGTTCCATGGAATTGTTTGCAATTCCAGGGAACTCGACTCGCGGAGGGCAGGCGCGTTGATCGCAGCGCAATTGCGACCTGAATGTAAGTACTACCTGTTCTTTGGGCCGATTCTGTGACGCGTGTGATATCCACGCGTTGCCGCGCATTTCACCTCTTGGGCTCCAACTTTTTTTGAATCGTGTTTCGACCGACCTTTCCATTTCTCGCGAGGACAATTG
>JAPLOC010000105.1 GCA_026692825.1 Planctomycetota bacterium
CGCCACCTCCTCCACCGCCACTACCGCCTCCCGTCGAAACTTTTACGCTCAACGATCCCTTGAGTGCGCCGGTCACCTTGTCCTGGAATCCAACCGTCTGCGTTCCGGTCGAAGTGAGAGTGATGGTGAAGATATGGGCTCCCGCGTCCGTCGCGGTGAATGTGTAATCGGCCGGCAGCAGATTGGTTCCGCCCGGACCCGTGAAGTGAACCTTTCCAAGATATCCCTTCACGGTGTTGCCGAACGCATCCACCGCCTTGACCGTTATACTGAACGCCGTACCGACCGTCGCGCTCGATGGGGACTTGATCGAGAATCCCGTCATCGCAGCGGCATTGATCGAAATGTCCGTCTGATTGCTTACCAACGTCGCCGTCACGGTATCTTGAACTGTCAACGTCTGACCCCCAGACGACTTGAAGGTCATGCTGAAGGTATGCACGCCCGCGTCGGCTGCCGTGAAGGTGTAATTCGTCGGCAGAGCCGCCAGCACGTCACCGGAGGTAAACGCCAGCGTCCCCCGGTAACCGGTGGCGATGTTGCCGTACGCGTCTCGCAAGGTGACCGTGAAGTTCTGCGCCGTCCCCGCGACGACTCCCTGGATCGCCGTGGTCGCCAGGGTCTTGGCGGCGGCAGGAGTCACGACGAGTCCCGACTGAGCGACGCGGATCGTTGAGTCGACCGAATCGCTGATCGAAACCGACTGGGTACCGGCTGTCTTGAGAGCGAGCGTAAACGTATGAACTCCCGCGTCGGCAGCGGTGAACGCGTAGCTCCCCAGTCCAAGCTGCAAGTCGCTGCTGCTAAAGACCACCGTGCCGAAGTAGACCGTCGACACGTTGCCGAAGGCGTCGTACGCGGTCAATTTCAGGCTCTGCGCCGTGCCGGCGACACTGCTGGTCGCGAGCGGGGTGGCGACAAACCGCGTCGCCCAGCCGGGTGTGACCGTGACGGTCTCTGTCCCGACCAGAGTTCCCGACGCGACATCAACCGCCGACAGCAACTGGTCTCCCAGAGTGAACGGAGTGACGGTCAACGATCCGACGCCAGACGACGTCAAGGCGCTGTCCGCGGGCAGTACGGTCGCCGCGTCGGAACTGGTGAGATGGACCGTACCGTTGTACCCGCCGTCGACGTTCCCGAACGCGTCGACCGCCATCACCGCGACGGAATGAGCCGAACCGACGTAACCGCCCCCTCCCAGCAACTGGAGGTGCGTCGCCGGGCCGGCGGTCACGGTAACGGACGCGGAAGCACCGGTGATCTGCACGTTGGAAGTGTCGACTGCCGAGACCGTACGGCTTCCCGCCGTTTTCAGTGCGACGTTGAACGCGTGCTGACCCGCGTCGGCCGCTGTGAACGTGTAGTCTGCGGGAAGCCCTGCCTGAACGTCGGAACTTGAGAATTTCACCGTGCCGGTGTAGTTCGTCGCGACATTCCCGTAGGCGTCCAGCATCGTCACACCGACCGCGACCGGCGCGCCGGCGACTGTGGTCGCTGGTGCCGAAAGTGCGATGTGATGGGCGGCCGCGGGAGTCACCAAGACAGGTGTTGTCCCGACAGGCAGGAACGGCGTCGTGACACGCACCTCTTGCAAACCAGCTTTGAACGTAGCCGTCGCGTTGACGATGGTATGTACCCCGGCGTCGGCCGCGGTGAAGGTGTAGGAAACCGCCTGTGCCCCCAACAACGGATTGCTGCTCTTGAGACCGACCGTCCCGAGGAAGCCGGGAACGACGTTGCCATCCGCGTCGACCGCGGTCACCGTCACGTTGAAGGACGTCCCGGCGACGACGGTCGCAGGTGCCGAGATCACCAGCCCGACCGCTCCGCCGAGTATCGAGCGATCGTTCGCGGAGTTCACTTGTACGTTGAGACTGCCGTTCGCGGCCCCCGATGCGATGTCGGCGAACCCGTCGTTGTTGAAGTCGCCGATAGCGGCGTCGTTACTCTGCAGATTCGAGTAGACCACGGGGGCATAAAACGAACCGTCGCCGCGTCCCAACGAGACCTGCCCGCTTCCCGCCAGCAAGTCGACGTTTCCGTCGTTGTTGAAATCTGCGGTTTCGAGACTGTTCGAGTACCCGAGGGTGTAGCTCGTGTAGGGCTGAAACGAACCATCTCCGTTACCAAGTACCACCGACATCATTGGCGAACTGTAGGTGTTCAGGACGGCGACGTCGGGATGTCCGTCGTTATTGTAGTCTCCCACGGTCATGCGATAGGGGGCCGAGCCAGCGGAATAGGCCCGCGCCGATCGAAACGTACCGTCGCCATTCCCCAGCGAAACGCTGATGGTGCCCGCGCTGACCTGGTTCGCCATCACCAGGTCGAGATTGTGGTCACCGTCAAAGTCGGCGACCTCCACATCCATCGCGTTGGCACCAGCGGCGAGATTGCGTGGGGCCTGAAACGAACCGTCGCCGTTGTTCAGCAGCAGAAACACGGTTCCGCCATATCCGAAGGATGAGGCGAACAGGTCGACATCGCCGTCCTGGTCAACATCTCCCGCTTCAATCTGGGTGGGAGAGGCTCCCAGCAGGTCGACAATCGGTGCCTGAAAGGTTCCGTTACCATTTCCAAACAGAATCTCGATCGACGCCGCTCCGCTCTGATGTGTGACCAGATCCAGCCGGCCGTCGCCATTCAGGTCGGCGACCGTCGCTCCCACCGGGGCAATGCCGGCAGCCGATACGATGGGGGTGCCAAACGTGCCGTCGCCATTGCCCGGCAGAACGCTGACGGTCCCCAGGCTGGTGGTATTGACCGCCACGACGTCTTGTTGGCCATCCGAGGTGAAGTCGCCGACCGCGATCGAGGTCGGGGATGTCCCGGCGGGAAATGTGATGGGTGCCGCGAACGACAGCAATGTTCGGACTTCGAGGACTTCGCAACTGGGCTGGGCTGTGGATGGCCGGGATCGTCGTCGCATGGACCGGCTGTTCCGCCGGGCGGCCAAGGGGAACCGCTGAGAAAAATCACGCAACCAGGAGAAAAACACGGGATGATCCTTTGTCGAAGGGCGGAAGAGAGTGCCGACGCCGATCGCCGGGCCGATGGTGAATAGTGATTTGAGGCCCGAAACTCCGACACAACTTTTTTTCATTTTTTGAAATTGTGCGAACTCCTTCCTTAAACAGAGCGCGAAACGGGTCTTTTGAAATCTTCTCAATTCCCGGTCGAATTCCATGTCGGTTATGATTCGTGGAATCCCCTACTCCTGGCGGCCCGGCTGATTCGGGCCCAAACCAACCGAGCGCCTGATGTGAGTGAACCAGTCGACCCCAGTGGAGCGGCGTCTTCCGATGTGACCTTGTTACGTCGATTGCGCGACGGCGAAGGTGACGCGGCCACCGAGTTGTACCTGCGCTACGCCCGCCGGCTGCACGGCTTGGCCCGCCGACAGACCTCATCGGAACTGGCGCGCCGTGTCGAACCGGACGAAATCGTGCAATCGGTGTTTCGCACGTTCTTCCGCAGGGTTCACACGGGAGACTACACCGTTCCCGCAGGCCAGGAATTGTGGGGACTGCTGTTGGTGATCGCCCTGAATAAGGTTCGACAGGCGGCGATTTTCCATCGGGCGGCCCGTCGCGACATTCGGCGGACCGCATCCATGGAGGACTTGGGGGCCGACCATTTTCTGGCCTCCGACGACGGCGGTGGAGAAACGGCACTCACGGTGTTGCGAATGGTTGTCGATGAAGTCATTGCAGCACTTCCCGAGGCGAAACGGGAAATGGTCCGACTGCGGATCGATGGTCACGATGTCGAAGATATCGCGATACGCACAAAACGATCCAAACGCACGGTCGAACGGACTCTGCAGGATTTCCGCGCGACGTTGAGCCGTTCGCTTGAAGAGAGTACGGAACCGGGAATGGAACACCGTGACGCAGACTGAATCCGCAGGTTACACCTCACTCGACGAGATCGTGGAATCGTTCGAGTCGACTATCGCTGATGCGGGCGAGGCAACGCTCGAACGCTTCTTGCCCGATCGCGAACATCCCGAATTTCGGGAGATTCTCGCGGAGTTGCTGCGGGTCGATCTGGAGCATCGCTGGCGACTCGGCCAGCCGGAATCGCTGGAGCGATATCGCGACCGGTTCTCGGAGGCGTTTTCAGATCAACGACTGGTCGCCGACCTGGCGTTCGAAGAATTCCGACTGCGACGACATGCGGGGGAGGCTGTCTCGCGACTGGAATACGCGGAACGCTTTCAAATCGACGTCGGGGGATGGCCTTCCGATCTGCGACCGGGAAACGACGCGTCGGGGGAAACTGCCGAACCGTTTCCGCCTGATTCTTTTGCCGCCGCCGTCGATTCCACACACGCAGTCGCTGGGAACTCGCCGCCATTCTCCAGGGCCAACGCCATCTCGTGGGAGCCCGCCACCGACGCGCTCGACCCTGCTGAGCTCCAACCCGGGAGGTCGTTTCACGGTTTCGAGATTGTCAGTGAATTGGGACGCGGGGCGGCCGCGCGGGTCTACCTCGCGCGGCAGCGACTACTGGCCAATCGATACGTCGTTCTCAAGGTCACATCCGAATCGACCGTGGAAGCCGACCGACTGGCACGCTTGCAGCACACGAATATCGTACCGCTCTACTCGTATCACCAAGTGGGGTCGCTGCAGATCCTGTGCATGCCGTTCCTCGGTTCGTGCGTGCTGAACCAGTGGGTCGATCATCTGAAGCAGCGGGTCGGCGTTCCCGTGACGAGTGATGAGTTTCTCACGACGTTCGATCGGCTGAGCAGGACAGCTCAGCGCGATCCCGATGCCCCTCCCTCCAATTCCACAGGGTTGGCTGCGCCCCGGCACTCAGGCGGTCGGGAATCAAGTGACACCCCGGCGTCCGCGATCCACCGCCTGCGTGGCCGCGATTATCAGGAGACAGTTCTCTGGATCACCGCCCGTCTGGCGGATGGCCTGGCACATGCGCATGAGCAGGGAATTCTACACCTCGACGTGAAGCCGGCCAACATCCCGCTGAATGACGACGGGCAACCGATGCTGCTGGATTTTCATCTGGCGACAGCCTCGGCCCCCAACAGCCCGGCGGCGACTGCGGTCGGGGGAACGCTGCCGTATATGAGTCCGGAACAGCTCGACTCGCTGGACCGTGGAGGAAAGGTCGATGCCCGCAGCGACGTCTATTCGCTGGGAGTCGTTTTGTTCGAGCTACTGACAGGGCAACTCCCCTTTCCGCGTCGGACGGGTGAATTGAGTGACGTCCTCACCCAGATGCATGCCGATCGGCAGGCCGTGCCACGATTGCTTCCGCTGAATCCGGTTGTCGCACCGGCGGTGGAATCACTTGTTCGCAAGTGCCTGTCTCCTCAGCCTGGGCAGCGCTACCAGTCTGCGGCGGAACTATCTGAAGATCTGCAACTCCAGCTTCGACATCTGCCCCTCGCCTATGCGTCGAATCCGTCGTGGAGCGAGCGGTTCGCGAAGTGGCGAAAACGTCATCCCCGCGCCAGTTCCGGCGGAGTCGTTTTCTTCGTCGCCGTCGCTGTCCTGGCGGCGATCGGGGGAGCCTGGCGGCTGCGTGAACACCACTACGCTCAAATCGACGCGGGGCACCGCTTCGCGGAATTCACCAACCAGGCTCCGCTTATCCGCTCGGTGTTGTCGCTGCCAACCACCGAATCGTATGAGCTTCGGCCGGAGATCACTCGAGCGATCGGCCTGTTGACCTCGGTGGGACTGAACCTCGAAGAGCATGATCATTCCACTCGGGTGCCTGACTCGGCGGAGTTGGTTGCCCACAGTTTGGAACGGATCGACGCCTGGCGAAACTCCGCTCCCTATCGGCTGCTGGATCGACAGTCACAGCGACAACTCGAGCGGGACTTCGGTCGAGTGCTGTTCCTTCTGGCGGCGGCCGCCGATCGAACGCAGCACGCGATGGCCGGCGAATCCGGCGGTGAAACGGATCTTCAGCCGCTCTATTTCAATTACCTGGCGGCGGCCTGTTTCCCGGAACACGAGATCCCCGTCGCTGTCTGGCTGCAGCGCGCGGAACTTTGGAACCGACTGGGCCGAGAGACAGAGGCGGAAGCCGCCCGTTCGGCTGCGTCGCATGCCGGCGCGGATGTCGATCCCGATCCTGGACTCGACGCGTTGCGACTGGTGACGCAGGCGCGCATTCGCGAGTCGCTGACACTGCTGCAGCCACTGCGTGATGCTGAGCCGCGCGACCCGAGCCTGTGGTTTCTCTCGGGCGATGGCCAGTTGGCGATGCATGAATTCGCCGAGGCGGAAGCGAGTTTCACCACGTGCATCGCCTTGCGTCCCGACTGGCATTTGGCGTGGTACCAGCGGGGAATCTGTCGGCTGCAATCGCGACGATACACGGAAGCCCGCTACGACTTCACCCGCGTTCTGGAACTTAAGCCTGATTGCACCGCGGCCTACGTCAGCCGCGCATTGGCCTGTGAGGGGGCGGGAGAACTGTCGTCGGCAATCGACGATGTGACCCGCGCGATCGTCGACGGTTTTCCCGAAACCCGACTCTATTTTCTTCGCGCGCGGATTCATGCGCGACTGGGCAACGTCGAATCAGCGGCGGCGGATCGCGCGGAAGGCCTGCGCCGCACCCCGACCGACGCCCGCAGTTGGGTGGCGCGGGGACTCGTCAGGATGCGCGACGAACCCGAAGGGGCGCTTGCCGATCTGCGGGTCGCGATCACAGTCAATCCTCGCGAATATGAGGCGTATCGCACGATCGCACATGTGTTGTCGGAACGACTCGATCGCCCGGGGGAGGCGATCGAAGCGCTCGACCAGGAATTGAAGCTGACGGGGGACGATCCGCTCGCCTGGGCGGGCCGGGGCGTGTTGTTGGCCAGGGCCGGTCGCCAGGATGAAGCCCGCAGCGACGCCGAGCAAGCACTCGCCGGGAGACGCGAACCACTGGTCGTGTATCAGGCGGCCTGCATAGAAGCCCTGGTGTCGACCAGTTCGCCCGATCGATTGACTGCCGCGTTCGCCCTGTTACGCGAAGCGCTGCGAAACGACCCCGCTCTGGTAATGATTGCCCCGGTTGATCCCGATCTGAAGTCGCTTCACTCGCTCCCCGAGTTCGCCGAGATTGTGGCCGCCGCCAGACTTTTGAGTGCGCCGACACACCCGCTCCGCTGAAACGCAGTCACTACAGCGTTCCCGCGAGTCCAAACGACCAGTACCACGGATAGATCAACTTGTTGGTGGGGCCCAACGCTCCCCAGGGACTGCTGGCCGTCACGCTGATTGTGGCGGGAGGGGCGACCGTGGTTCCCGTCTGCCAGGTGAATTTCGGACCCAGTGGTCCGCCCGATGTGCCGGCGGGAGGAGGTGCCCCTGTCGGGTCACCCGGAATCGGACCGATCGGTTCCGACAAGACACTTCCGAGGAGATCAAACTTCAACTTCGAAACCGGTGTGCCGCTTTGGGTGGACGCGCTGACTTGCACAAAATAGACCCCGGGCATCAACAGCGTACTCGCAGCCGATCGAACCTCGCCGGGCGTTCCCACCAGACGGTAGGCCAGTTTGCCTTGCGAATCGAACAGGGCCATCTGAACGGCGACCGGTTCCGAAGTGGTTGTTGTGCCAGCGGCCATGACGAACTGAAACAATTGCGCACTGGCGACGTTGAGTTGGAACAACTGGCTGGCATTCGCGGCATCAAGGCTCCCCGAAACGAACGGGGTCAGTGCGACCGCTGTCGAGCCGAACCGGATCTGCATCGCATAGTTGCCCGTGGCGTACGGTCCCGAGGTCGTCGTCGACGACACCTTGACCAGATAGCTCTTCCCCGGTTGCAGGACGCTCGACTGAATTGTGAACACGCCGAGGCCATTCGCCAGAATGTCGGCGGCGACACTCGCGCCTGAGGAGTCAACCACCGAGAGTCGCGGCAACAGGGCACCGTCCTGAAGTCCGCGAACGGTGGCCGTCATGATCAGAGGTTGACCGGCCGCGGTTTTTGGAGTGTTGATCCGGTAGTAGTCGACATCGGTCGTGTCGGCGATGCTGGCGATCGCGTCGTAATGGGTGAATTCGGCGAAGCCCGGCGTTGAGCGTGCCGCCCGCCCTGTCCCAGCGGTGTCGTCGGTGTGCCGGTCGTCATTGAACAACGGCTGCCCCGCGTTCATCAACAGCGTTTGGACGTCATTTGCCGACAGGAATTCGTAGCGAGCCCGGGCGACCGCGTCGAGCGTCGCCTCGGACGTCGTGAGACGCGCGTCATACTTGACGTCCAGCGCATACGCACCCACACCATTCAGGTCGGTTTTTGCGGCGGCGATCCGAACGGAATATCGCTGGTTTGGATCGAAGGGATTCAGGGTAATCGCGAGCTTCTCACTCCCCGCGGCGGCGGTCGCTCGCGCGACGAGAACGCCCTTTTGATCGAACACCGACAGATCGGCTCGCAACTGACTGATCCCGGCCGTGCGCAGTTCAATCGTCGCAGCCCCGGAATAACCGGTAAACGGCGCGAGTTCAAAGTCATCGACGTCAGTCGGACGGGTGATGTCTCCCCAGGCGACCAATGGGGTGGCACCCGTGAATCCGCTGGTCGGATCGTTCCCTCGAATTCGAGTCGCGGTCTTCAGCGTGTCGTTCGACCGGGAGGCGTCGTTGAGGTCGGCGGTCCTCACGCCGTAAAGCTGCTGTAGGTCGGCGATGTCGGTTGCGGTGAGTGTCTTGGAGATTCCGGGGTTATTGTGGGCGTACATGGGAGACGCCGGATCGCTGCTGTGTTCCAGTCCGAACACATGCCCTGCCTCGTGCAGGGCGACGGCATAGAGGTCGTTGACGCTGGCAAAATGGGCGTTGGAATTGAACAGCACATCACCGACCCAAGTTCCTGAGATCGCTCCGCTGCGCGGGATGGAGAGGGCCAGTACGTCGGCGGACATGGGAATCGCCGCCACGCGAATGTCTCCAAATCGTGTATCCCCCTGCGTCGGCCCACCGGTTCCGAACGGCTGTCCCCCGTCGGCGACCAAACCGATGTTGATGTTGGAATATCCACTCCACGTCTGGAAAGCGTCAAGAATCGCCTGTTGCCAAAGGGGGGCGGGCGCGACCGCTCCAAGCGCCGCCGACAGAGTGTTGATCTGTCCATCAACAGCCGTTCCGTCGGGCGCGAAGCTGATTGTCAGGCTGGAGACATTGTCCCACGTCGGACCCGAAGTACTGGACAAGAGTTGCCGTTGCTCCAGCGTTTCCACCATCGCCGCCACAACCGGCCCTCTCCGTCGTCGCGGAACTGGGCCAGACAGTATGCGGGCGATCAGTGATCGGGTGTAGCAGAGCAGATTCAATCTCATCATGACGCAATGGGATCAGGTGGACGCAATGTCGGCAAGCGGGCATCGTACCCGGGATCAGACGATTGGGGCAGCCGGATCCGTCTGGAACCGGGGTTGTCGTCGCACCGCGACCGAAAACCCGCGCTCCGGCCGGCAGTGTGCCGGTTGAGAGCGATACCGGGAGCAGTGAAACCTGGGTCCAGAAGCCGCCATCAAAAATCCAAGAATTGTAAATTATCTCAAATTCGCGGGGAGATCCCTCTCGCATGGGCAACCGGAGCGGCACAACCGGTTCTTCGTAAAAACGCTGAATTGATCACGGTCAGTCATCAGAGCTTGGCCTCAGTTAATGCCGGCACAATCTCGAGTTTCTGTCCCCGACGCTTCGACAAATGAAAAAAGAACGCCTCGATATCCGTCCGAATCACCTGGGAAGAGTTCTGGTTTCGCATCAACGTCCGAAGCGAATCCCTCGTTTCTGGCAGCAATTCATGGTCCAGGTTGCCCAACACATCCCAGCCCACGCCCGCTTCCTCCCGGCCCATAGGATCACGTCCAAAGTTGGCAATGGCCAGCACGCAGTATTGTTCGACGAATCGCCCCTCGTCGACCGTCTTGCACCGTCTGGCAGCGTCAATCGCTCGCTCCCCCAAACAGTCCTCTTTCCAGCGCGCTTGTCGGGATGCAACCCAGAATTCCGCGCGGAAGACCAGCTCATTGGAGTGGCACCAGCCCCACGCTACAAGAGCGATCGCCGCCGCGACAACCGCAGCCTGCACCACTCGCTTTTTCGCGGTCGCAGTCGGGATATTCATGCTTGGCAAGCTCACTCCAAAACTGCGGATGGACCGGTCCCGTTTCGCGTCGTCCAAAATGATCGAGTCCAAACGACAGGACAACCTCGCCGACCTGGCCGCCGGCTGCGTCGTCGTGACATGTGGCGGACGGCGTTCCTACGACGCCGCGGTCTGGACAACCTTCGGCAGAGTTGAGTGGAGACAGATTGAAACGGCGCATCGGAAACGCTTGTCGCACGGTTGTGAAGCCAAACGACGGGTCACGATTGCCGACCTGGCTGCCGGCTCCGCCGTCGGGCGCGACGCCGCGGAGCGTCGTCGCGACAAAAAGGCGTCGTCGCGACTTGTGGCGGACGGCGTTCCTACGACGCCGCGGTCTGGACGTCTTCGGCAAAGTTGAGTGGAGACAGATTGAAACGGCGTATCGGAAACGCTTGTCGCACG
>JAPLOC010000106.1:0-1696 GCA_026692825.1 Planctomycetota bacterium
CGGCGGCTTGCGGAGCGGTCGCTCCCACCGGAACGGTCCAGGCGCGGACTTCCTTCTCACCCGCGGTGAAAAAGCTCTGCAATCCCAGGACCCGATACGCCGCCCGGGCCAAGAACGCCAGCGCCGGCTCGGGAAGTCCGACTGACGCGAGCATTTCCTGACGGTCGGCCTCTTCCAATTCCGCGATCTCGGCTTCCAGCTTGGCGCAGACCGGAACGACTTCGGCCCCCGTCTTCGCCGCGAATTCGCGCAACTGAGTCACCAACGGCCCCTTCCCTTCGAGGTCGTTCTCGTCGACGTTCGCCACGTACAAAATCGCCTTGGCCGTCATCAGCCCGAAACTCTTTACTGCCTTGGCGTCATTGGCGTCCCAGGTCAGTTTCCGCAACGGCTGTCCGGTGTTCAGATGCTCCAGGCAGCGACGCATCACGCCGGCGCGATGCACCGCCTCTTTGTCGCCGCTTTTCGCTGTCCGCTCCGCCTTGGGCAGGGCATTGTCCAGCCCCTGCAGGTCGGCGAGCATCAGTTCCAGCTCAATCGTCTCGACATCCGAGACGGGATTCACCGCTCCGGTGACGTGGATCACATCGGGATCCTCGAAACAACGGACCACCTGCATGATCGCGTCGACTTCCCGGATATGACTGAGGAACTTATTTCCCAGTCCCTGCCCTTCGCTCGCTCCCTTCACGATTCCCGCGATGTCGACCAGCTTGATCGCCGCCGGGACGATCTTTTGCGGGGGAATGAACTTGGTGATTCGACTGAGCCGCGCGTCGGGGACGCTAACGACCCCCTCGTTCGGTTCAATGGTGCAGAACGGATAGTTCGCGGCTTGAGCCTGCTTCGAACTGGTGAGCGCGTTGAAGAGCGTGCTTTTGCCGACGTTGGGCAAACCGACAATACCGGCTTCCATGGTGCCGAACGAACCTTCCGAAATGCTGGAGTGCTGAAGAATGGGGGGGTGTACGATACCGGTTCCGGGGATTCACCGCCAGATTGCCGGTCAATTCGCCACACCGCTGCAATTCGCGAATTGTGAAGAACAGGTTGGCACCCCGGAATCCGATTCGACTACCGGGAACGCGGCTCTTGGGATTAGAATTCGCCCACTTCGTCACGCACATCTCGCGAAACCGCACCACTTCCGAATTCGCCCGCTCCCCTATGGCCAGTTCCAACGCCCGTTCAAGAAAGCCGGTCGTCACGATCGGCCCAGAACACTTCTTCAATCGCTAATTGAGCTGGCTGGAGTTCAACGCGCGAGTACTGGAAGAAGCCGAGGACGGAAGCAACCTGCTGCTGGAACGTCTGAAATTCCTCAGCATTTTCAGCGGGAATCTCGATGAATTCATGATGGTCAGGGTGTCGGGCCTGCGTGAACAGATGCAGGGACTGGCCGACCCGGAAGACCGGATGCCCGAGGCGCTCAGTCCCCACGAACAGTTCAAGCTGGTTCACTCCAAAACCCACACGCTTGTCGAGCGGCAGTACGCCTGTCTGCGCGAGCAGGTGTTGCCGGGCCTGGCACAGGCTGGCATCCGCGTCCTCGCTCCCAGTGCTCTCACACCGGAACAACAACAGCATCTCGACACCTACTTCCAGCAGACCGTGTTCCCGGTGCTGACACCGGTCGCCATCGATCCCAGCCATCCGACGCCGCACCTGCGCAGTCGTGGGTTGTATATCGCCGCGA
>JAPLOC010000106.1:1715-5147 GCA_026692825.1 Planctomycetota bacterium
TAAACTGCTGGCGGTCGCGCATCTGCCCCCCGTGTTGCCGCGTCTAATTCGCGTCCCCGGTGACGCCGACAACTACGTGCTGTTGGAACAACTGGTCGGCTCCCGGCTCGATCAGTTGTTCAGCGGATCGAAGATCTTGTGCTGGACCACCATTCGCATCACCCGAGACGCCGATCTCGACATCGATGGCGATCAGGTGTTGCAGGATCTCTCGCAGGCGGTGGAAGAGGGACTGAAAGCGTTGCGGCACCGCGATGTCGTGCGGCTCGAAGTCGCCCCGGGTGCGGATGCCGCCCTGGTGGCCGCCGTCCGCAGGCCGCTCGGATTGATGAACGAAGAAATCTACGAGGTGACCGGTCCGCTGGATCTCACCGCGTTCATGGAATGGCATGGCCTGCCCGAATATCCCCATCTGCGCGACGAACCGTTCACCCCGCGTCGTCCCCGGGGAATGTCCGAAGGCGAGGACGTCTTCGCGACGATTCGTAAACGCGATGTGTTGATTCACCATCCGTACGAGTCGTTCCAGTGTGTCGTCGAATTCTTGCAGCAGGCGGCGGAAGACCCCGATGTCCTGGCGATCAAGCAGACGCTGTACCGGGCCGGGAGCGAAAGCCCGGTGATTCGCGCGCTCATCAACGCGGCCGAAAAAGGGAAAAGCGTGACGGCGGTGGTCGAACTTCTGGCTCGCTTCGACGAGCAGTCGAACGTCAAATGGGCCCGCCAGATGGAGCGGGCAGGCGTTCATGTCGTGTACGGCTTCGTCAATCTGAAGACGCACTGCAAAGTGACGCTGATTGTCCGTCGTGAGGCGGAACGCATTCGCCGGTATGTCCACGTGGGGACCGGAAACTACAACGCGTCGACCGCGAAGATCTACACCGACTTCGGACTGTTTACGGCACGCGACAAGTTCGGCGAGGATGCGTCGGCGCTGTTCAATTACCTGACGGGCTATTCCGCCGGCTACAACTGGCAGCGCTTCACCGTTTCGCCCGACTATTTGCAAGATCGGGTCATGGAACTGATTGAACGTGAGACCGCGAAAGCCAAAGAGAAGACTGGCGGACGGATCTTCGCCAAGCTGAACCAACTGGTTGACCCTGAAGTGGTCGAAGCGCTCTATCGGGCGTCGCAGGCGGGGGTGAAGATCGATCTACTGATTCGTGGAAGCTGCTGCTTACGGCCGGGCGTGAAAGGGATTTCCGATAACATTCGGGTCGTCAGTATTCTCGACCGGTTTTTGGAACACAGCCGAATGTACATCTTCGGGTCGGGAGACGACGCCGATGTCTACTTTTCGAGCGCCGACTGGATGCCGCGGAACTTTCGCCGGCGGGTGGAGATCATGTTTCCGATTGTCGAACCGGCGCTCAAGCAACGGGTGCTGGAATGGATTGTGCCGACGCTGCTGGGAGACAACGTCAAGGCTCGCGAAATGCAATCGGACGGCAGCTACCGGCGGGTGACTCCGCCTGCGGGAGCGACGCCGCTCCGGGCGCAATTCCGGTTTCTGACGGAAACCCCCGCGCCGGATTTTGTCAACGAAATTGTCGATTGAAGTTCGCGTCTGACGCTGCGCTGGCCATTGCGACCTATGTTCCATTTGTCAGGCCGCGTGGAGCATAGATCTCGCCCGCCAGATAAAGATCGTTTCCAACTCAGTGCTATTGGGTTTTACCCAGCGAGCGGAAGCGGAATTGGCGAGTGATTCCATCCCTTTCATCCTCTTCATCCTGTCAGATTCTTTCCGTCCGTCTACCCCATTCTCCAAGCCGCACGACCACACATCGCGGATTGGAAAAAGTTTTAGACAGGATGAAAGGGATGAAGAGGAGGAACAGGATTCCTGAGGCGGCAGTCGTTTGTGTGGATTGGGAGTATTCACCGCGTTCACGCGTTCCAACGCGTCGGCTGTCCGGTACAATTTAGGCAATACTGAGGTCAGAGACCCGTCCTACCAAGTGCTGTCGCCAGTCGAGTCTGCCCGGTTCACTTCGCCCACGGGTTGTAACCCGGGATGTTGAGTCCAATCCGGTACAGGCTGGTATCAACGGTGATGAACAGCGTCTGCCGTTCTTCGGCGATTCCAAATGTGACATTGCTGGGAAGTCCCTTGGCGTTCTCCGCTGACTGATTGGGAATCCCCGTTGGAATGAAGGCGATTTCGCGACCGGAAGGATCCAGAACCATGACACCGGGGCGTTTGAGTCCGCGGGCGGTCAGGTAGATGTTCCCTTTGGAGTCAACCGTCATCCCGTCGGACCCCGCCTGTTCGCCGAAGTCGTGCAGGGTCTTCTTCGATCCCGAGACCAGTCCGTCGGCACCCAGCGGATAAGCGTAGATCTTCATCGCCCCTCGTTTGGGAGGTGTCTTGTCATTGGGGTCGATTCGATCGGTCCCGTTGTTGTGGTCGGCCACGTACAGCGTCCGTTGGTCGGGGCTCAGAGCCAGGCCGTTCGGCTTTTCGATGTCATGTGTCACCTCAGTCACCTTGCCATCGGGATCGACACGATAGACCGCCCGAAATTCCAGTTCGCGAGTCTCGTCTCCCAAATACTTCGGATCGCTGAAGTAGATCCGCCCTTCCCGGTCCAGGCACAGGTCGTTGGGGGAATTGAACCGCTTGCCCATGTATTTGTCGGCGAGAACAGTTCTCTCTTTTGTCTTCACATTCCAGCGAACGACCGATCGGCCACCTTGGTCGGCCCCTTCGCACGCGTACAAGTGACCGTCGCTGCCAAACTTCAGCCCGTTCGACTTGCGGCTGTCATCAATGAAGATCTCGGTCTTGCCGGTCCGCGGTTCATGGCGCATGATCAGCCCCTTGTCGGTTCCGACCGGGATGTCTGAAAAGTAAATGCTGCCGTCGGGCGCAACTGTCGGCCCTTCGGTCAATCCCCCGGAGATTGGCGCGCTCCGGGTGAAGACCTTTTCGAGCTTCGCGTTCACCGGGATGATCGTGTCACCCGTGGGGCGGGGGAGATCGTCGGCGAGCGCCAAGTGTTCGCATGCGGCAAACTCAAGGTTGAGGAATCGCTTCGGGTCGCGGCGGAGTCTTTCGGGACCGGGGGTTGCCCCGGTGCCACCGCGCGGGCGGTTGGCCGACCGTGTCGCCACTGCGGTCAGACTAATCGCTGACGGGTGAATTCTCAATCCGGGGGAGATACACTTCGCGACGAAGCGGACGACCCGCCCCTGCCTGTCGAATACCCGGCTTCGCACCGGAATGACGGGAGAAGCGGGTTGGCACCGCGCTGTTTGGAAACTACGACACGCGAGGAACACCATGCGATCTCTGGTTGTAAACCGCTTTCGGCTGGCGGCGGGCCTGTTGTTGGCCGCTCTGCTGGCTGCTCCGCTTTCTCAGGCGACCGCACAGGACGTCGAGCCGGGCTTTAAGAGCCTGTTCAACGGCAAAGACCTGGCGGG
>JAPLOC010000107.1:0-5417 GCA_026692825.1 Planctomycetota bacterium
CAGCGCGTCGGCCTCATCGGTTTGACCCGTCTGACGCATGTGTTGCGCATACGTGGTGTAGGATCCGAAAGCGATCTGGGGTGGACAGGGGGATCGTTTGTTCTTCATCTGGGCCAGGGCGGAAAAACTCCAGCGGTCTAATAGGGCCGTCGCCTCCTCCAGGCGGCCTGTTTGAACGAGGCATTTCGCCATCAACTGCGAAATGTCGGCGCGGTCTACGAAGGGGGCATTGACGATGGACAAGAGGTCCGACACTTGCCACGTCAGTTCCAGCGCCGCTTCAAATTCCCCGCGTCCACGGTGAATTTCCGCCAGAATCGACTTGCCAAACACATAGCCAACAATTTGCTTGGGATTTCCTTCCCTGACGATCAATGGCTCCAGAATTGCCAGAGCCCGTCGCGCGAGTTGCTCCGCGATGACGGGTTCCCCCGCCAACTGTTCCGCCCGGGCGCTCCACAACCAGAATTCCGCGACAAGTGGGCTGGCGGTGCCAAACGCGTGTTCCAAAGGCTCGGCGATTCCTGCGAGTTCCGCCTGCGCCGCTTTCAAATCCCCCGACTTAAACTCGTGGGTCGCCAGCCCATACCGCAGCAGGAGCGCATGCGGATGGTGCGGCGAAAATGCCTCTTCAATCTTGGACACCGAGTCGCGTGTGGCGACGGCCATGTCCCGCGGATTCGGCGATCTGAGGGACAGCGCCTGGAGCCGAAACGCTTCAGTGACCAGTTGTTGCGATTTCTCGGGTAGTCGTAGCGTCTCTTCACAGGTCTTGGCGAATTGAGTCAGACTCGCAAGGCTCCAGTCGTCGGGCGAGAGTTTTTTGGAAGCTTCCCGCAAACCGAGGCGCGCGGTCGCCAGCGCTTCTTCGGTCCTGCCCAGAACCATCTGCTCCATGTACCGTTTGTCCACGGTTTCCAAAGCGGTTTCCACAATGACCTTGGCGAAAACCTGGGGATAAATGCCAGTGGCGGTTTGTGTTTGAGCCACAAAGTCAGGCCGGCTCAACTCCTGGAATTTGCCCAGAGCGATGCCGCACATGGGACGTTGAATGTACGCTTCGATCGCAGCCTGTTGCGTGGCCGCCAGTTCATCCCGACCACACAACCGCTGGTGTTCCACATGGGCGACCCAGCACCGCAGCAGGATGTGCGAATAATGTGCCGGCTGCTTTTCGGAGGTCATCGGCAACTGAATCAACTGGCGAATGATCGCCATGAACACCAGGTCAGCTTCTGTCGTTCGGCGCAGTCGACTCAGGCTTCTGGCGATCTCGATCTGAACCCCCAACGCCAGCAATCGATTCTCGGGATCGAAAACCAACTGTTGCTGCAGCGTTTCTCTCGCGAACTGAAGCGCCTCACCCGATTCGTTGCGATCGTTCAACAGAATTGAAACCGAGTAACAGCCCCGGGCATAGTCTTGTGCGAAGGGACCGTTCGGTTCGGCCAGCGCCAGGGGCTTCAGAATGGTGATCGATTTGCGGAAGGCTTCCTCTGCCGCTGTCGCGCTGTCTTCGACCAGCCCCAGGTTCCCCTTTAGAATCCACAAGTGTCCGAACAGCGATTCCGTTCCCTCCTGGGGCGGAGTCAACTCCGTCAGCAGTCGGTCCAGACGCTCGTGCGCGCGGGAGAATTCGGCGGAGCCAATTTCCAGTTCGGCCAGATAGGTGATGCAAGGAAACGCGAGAATCCGGCGGCTTCCCAGAACATCGCCAAACTTCGAGTCGGCCTCGTGCCAGGCGGGCGGTTATTCTCCCGCATCAACGTTTTGCCACGCAAAAAGGCTTGGGTTGCGCTGACCAGGATCTTTCGCTGTTCTGGGTCAAGCCGCTCCAGATCGCCAAACGAATCGGCCAGCAACCGCATCAGTTTCGTTCGGGGACGGTCCGGTCCGAACCCTTCGGCACACACATCGGCCAGTTTGCGGGCACCGCGGACCGCAGACTCAATTTCACCCGCCGCCACTGCTTCGTAAAGCCGATCGACATGTGCCGAGAATTGTGGAACACCATTCTGCAGCCAGGCATGGCGGTCCATGACACTCGGGCGAACTGCGGGGGAGTTCGCCGTCACCTTCGACGGTGTCGCGGTGTCGGGTTCGTCGGCCGATGACAGGGCCGGAACCACGGTGACGAGCGCCAGGATCGCGGCATACAGGATACTGCCGATGTGAAATCCCGAATTGCGAACGATCATCTCTTCCAGCGCCTCCCTGCGCGATCCATGTCAAATCCGCGGACAACTTCCCGGCGGTTCGTAGCAGCTTTCCGCAGACGCGCCAATGTGGGAATGGCGTCCTGGAAGTACGCAAATACGCTTTTGTGAAAACGTGACTCCGTGTTCCGTCCCTGACGGCCCGGGGGGCTGTCGAATTCAGCGATCCAGTTGCGTGTTTGCCACGGCCGGTTGCGGTTCCACTTCGCGGGAACCACAACCGACGCGACGCCGCGGAACGTCGTCGCTACAAAAATCGACGGCTCCCCGGTTTCGTCCGCCATGCTTCACCCCCGGGGGCGACTTGCGGTAGACTGCGGCACTTGCGTCTCTGGTCCGGGAGTGTCGGCCGTTTTGGCGGCCGGATTCAACGGGCGGGAAGTCGCCAACTGGTTGTTCTCGTTTGCTCAGGAGTCCGCGGTATGCGTCGCGCCGTCTCAGTGTTCCAATTTCCCGCCACCCGCGTCGGGCTGTGCGTTCTGTGGATGTGCGCCGCCGTCGGCGCGAGCCTGGTCTCGCCGGTTTTCGCGCAGAAGCCCGCCAAAGAAACGGAGGCGTCGTTCACCGTCGCCGACGAGTTTGAAATCACGGTCTTCGCTTCCGAACCGATGATTTCGAACCCGATCGCGATCGACGTCGATACCTACGGCCGGGTCTGGGTGACGGAAGGAACCAAATACCGCCGAAATGTCGCCAATCCGCCCGACGACAAAATCAAGGTTCTCGAAGACACCGACGGCGACGGTGTCGCGAACAAAATGACGGTCTTCAGTAGCGACCTCAACGCCGCGATGGGGATTTGTGTCGCGGGGTCAAAGATCTACGTTCCCGAATCCCCCAATCTGTACGTCTATGAAGATGCCAACAACGACCTGGTTCCCGATGGACCGCGCCAGACACTGCTGACTGGGTTTGGAGGAAAGAACCACGACCACGGCACACACAGCCAGGTCTTCGGTCCCGATCACAAGCTGTACATGACCAATGGTGACACCGGTTACGACGTCACCGGTCCGGACGGCACGAAGATCAAGTTCCAGTGGGGGGGAATGATTCGTTGCGAAGGCGATGGAACGCAGCTCGAAGATTTCGCGGTCAATTTCCGGAACCCGGTTGAACTCGCCGTCGATTCGTTCGGCAACGTCTGGTGCAGCGACAACGACAACGACGGTTTGAAGTCGGTCCGGATCTGCTGGATCCTGGAAGGGGGGAACTATGGCTGGTTCGGAGGACCGGAGAATATCCGCAACCCCGATGGCAGTTTCGATCCGATTCATCACTGGCGGGCGGACAAGCCGGGCTTTGTCCCCTATACGCTGATCACCGGGTTCGGATCTCCCTGTGGCATGACATTCTATGAAGGGGATGCGTTTGGGCCGAAGTTCCAGAACCAGATCATTCATTGCGACGCGGGGCCGCGAGAGATTCGCCGGTATTCGCCGCAGCGGCTCAAAGGAGTCGGTTACACCGCGGGACTGGAAAACATTGTCACCAACACCGACGCCTACTTCCGCCCGGTCGATCCGTGCGTCGCGCCCGACGGTTCGATTTATGTGACCGACTGGTACGACGGAGGCGTGGGGGGACATGCGTACAACGACCCCGATCGCGGTCGCATCTATCGCATCACGCCGAAAGGGAAAAAGCTGACACGGAAGCATCAACCGGGTCCGTACAAAACCGACGCCGACGCGCTGGCTGCTCTTTCCAGCCCCAATCACGCGACGACGTTTCTGGCGCGTGAACAATTGCTCCGCAGCGGCACGGCGGCGATTCCGGCCCTGACAAAACTGGCGAGCGGTTCCGACCGCAACCTCAAAGCGCGGGCGCTGTGGCTGCTCGACCGCATTGGAGGCGCGGGGCGCGATGTGGTGAAAGCCGAACTCAAGTCCACCGACCCGGCGTACTGCGCTCTCGCGATTCGCATCCTGCGTCGCCACGGAGATGAATTCCTCGCGGACATTTTGCCATTCACCAACGACGCCGACGGCGAAGTGCTGAAAGAAGCTCTGTTGTGCGCGGGGAATTCGAAATCCGAGGCGGCGGGGAAAGCGGTGGTGGCGGCGTATGATCGCTACGACGGCGAAGACCGCTATCTGCTGGAGACATTGGGCATCGCTTCCCGGTCGCGGCAGGCCGAGGTGTTCCAGGCGGTGGTCGAGAAGAACTCGTCGGCGGTCAATCCCCGGCTGGTCAACATCGCCCGGATTCTCAGGCCGGAGGATGCGTCGAAATACCTCGCGGGAAAACTGGCGGCGGGAGGATTGAACGAAGAGTCGGCACAGACGATTCTGACCGCGCTGTCGAGTGTCGCGACGCCCGACGCGGGCAAATCGGTCGCGGGGCTCCTGGCTGGCAAGGCTCCCGAAGGAACGAAACTGCTCGCGCTCGCCGCCCTGCGACAGAATCTGTCGGGGTCGTGGAAGGCACTGAAGGAGGACGCGGAATTGAAGCGGGGACTGGAGGCCTCCCTCGCGAGTCCACCGCTCGTTGTCGCGACGCTGGAAGTGATCGGCGAGGCGGCGCTGGGACAGTTCGCCGACTCCGTGGTGAAAGTGATCGCCGACGGCAAAGCGACGGACGCGGCGCGGATCGCCGCGATGGGGGTCGCCTCGCGGCTGTCGATCGAAGCGGCCGCTCCCGCGGAGGTCGGAATTCTGGGTGGCCCCGTCGCGACCAGCGACGCGGTGAAGAAAGGGGCGATCGCCGGCCTGGTCGCGTTGCGAGACAACAAGTCGGTCGGCGCGTTGCTGGCGTCTGACTCGGGCGCGTCTGCCGCCACGCGGGAATCACTGGTCGATGGACTGATGCAATCGAGTGACGGTGGCGTTTTTCTGCTGCGTCTGATCGATACCAGAAAGCTGAACCAGAAACTCGCCGACCGGGCCATCGCGGCCGCGGTCGAACATCCCGACGTCAATGTCCGGCTGCTGTTCGAAAAATTCATTCCCGAGGCGCAGCGTCCGAAGACACTGGGTCAGAGTTTCAAATCGGCGGACATTCTCGCCCTGACGGGGGATGTGAATCGGGGTGCCCAGGTCTTCGCCCGCAGTGGAGCGGCAGCCTGCAACAAATGTCACCGCGTCAAAGGGCAGGGTGCCGACATCGGTCCTGAGCTCAGTCAAATCGGTCGCAAGTACGAGCGACAGGCGCTCCTCGAGACGATCATGAATCCCAGCGCGGGGATCGCGCCCGAGTATG
>JAPLOC010000107.1:5450-6621 GCA_026692825.1 Planctomycetota bacterium
GAGACCGACGCCGGCAAAGTCTACGCGGGATTCCTCAAGGAAGCGAACGATGAACACGTGCTGCTCAAATCGATTGACGGAACCGTGTTCGATCTCCCCCGGGCGAAAGTCACCGAACTGGTGAAACAGGAAAAATCCCTGATGCCCGAACTGGTGCTGAAGAACGTGACGGCGCAAGACGCGGCGGATCTGTTGGCGTACCTGTCGAGTCTGCAGGAGGCGATTGTCCACGCGTCGAACTTCCGAGTGCTGGGGCCGTTTCCCAATGTCCGCCCCGAACAACGCGGCCAGGATTTCGGTCCGGAAGCGAAAGCGGCCGGCCCGGATTTCGACGCGAAGCACGCGACGTTTGGCATGAAGCAGATTGGCTGGACGCGAACCGAGGCGAAAGTCGGAGCGACAGGAGTCCCACAACTGGATATCCGCAAGCTGTCGGGAGAGGCGCAGTTGCCGGCCGACAATGTGCTGTACTACTTCGCCGTCACGCTCGACTCGGCGTCGGCGCAGCCGGCGACACTGCACATCGGGTCGGATGATGGAGTGCAAGTGTGGGTCAATGGAAACAAGGTCCAAGACAACAAGATCACCCGCCCACTGGCGGCCGCCCAGGACAAAGTCAAGGTCGACCTGAAGCAGGGGAAGAATCTGATTCTGCTGAAAGTCGACCAGGGAAATGGCGATTCGGGCGCGACACTTTCGGTCGAGGCGCGAGCCAATGTCTCGTTTGGGACACCGTGAGTGACAACGGCCCCGTGGCGCAGTCGGTCGTCAGCAATACCTCGACTGCGCCAACTGTCCACTGCGCAAAATCGAAAAAATGGTCCCAATCAATCGGCCGAATCCTGAGCATCCTGTACCTGCCGCTCTCGGTGGGGTGGATCGTCGAGATCCTGTTCCACATCCCGGCCCCAGTGGTCGGCGTGACGGGGGGGATTCTGGCTGTGGTGTTGCTGGCTCTGCGACTTCCGCGTCAGGCATTGGTGGTCGGGCTGTTTGTGGCATGGCCGTCCCTTGTCACGGTGTGTCACGACAACCACTGGAGGATGCCAAACCGCGATTCAACATTAGCCGTCGGTTCGCGGCTGGACTCCACCGACCATTCCGCCTTTCGTGTTGCGCATTGGAATGTCGCCTACGGCGCATACGGGTGGAATTCCGCCATGGCGACCCT
>JAPLOC010000107.1:6651-7760 GCA_026692825.1 Planctomycetota bacterium
CCAGTGACATGGCGATTCAGCCCAATCCGTGGCTGGACGCATTGCAACGACAGTTGGCGCAATCGGGGTGGCGTTCGGTTTATCGTAAGTCGACCGCCACACTGGCTCTGTTTTCCGACAGTCCGATACGGGAATTCCGTCCTCTTGAGATTCCCGGGGGCGGCGAGGCGGTTGTGGCAACTATTGAGCGAGACGACGGAGATTTGAATTTGTTATTGATTGATCTGCCATCACGCATTGCCCGCCATCGCGATCCCTCGCTGGCCCATGTCGAGTCGCTGATCACAAAGTACCACCCCGATCTTGTCATTGGCGATTTCAACGCGGTCCGGCAGGCGACGCGGCTGCAACACCTTCCCAGAGGATATCGGCACGCCTACGATGAAGCGGGAGCAGGCTGGTCATACACCTGGCCGGTTCCACTTCCCGTGTTGGCAATCGACCAATGCCTGGTGGGACCGCGGCTTGAAGTCCGAGAATATGTGCTTGTTTCTGGAATCGGACGAATGACATCTGCTTTCTCGCGCAAGTTTGCCACCGGAGCAACTCTTCCGTGACAATGGCATCCTCTCCTCCGATTTCGCGGTTCACTCCCGCACTCCTGATTCTCGAACGCTCACCACGCCTCGAACCCGATCTCAAACACCTGCTGGCGAGTCCTGAATTGCTGGTGAGACCGTGTCGTTCACCCCGGGACGTGCTGGAGCTGTCCTCCAAAATGCGCGGCAGTGTCGTCGTGATGGATTTCGACGCTGGCCCCGCCGGGACGCTGCGATTGCTGGGGCAGTTGAGCGGGGGTCGGCACGACGCGCGTCTGATTGTCCTGGCGAGTCCCGAATGGGGGGAATTGGAATGGGCGGTCCGTGACGCCGGGGCGATTCACTTCCTGCCGAAATCGACACCCATCCGATGCGTCGCAAGTCACTGCCAGTCGCTTTTGGATGTCATCGCCGGGAACGACGACTCACGTTGACTGCGGCGTCGTTCCCACCGCGGTCGTTCCTGCGGACTCTCCCTGATTCACGATCTTCGCGCCGTATCCATTGACCGCTTTTTCGACTTCAGCCAGGAACATCTCCTGGCGGAACGGCTTATAGAGAACCGCTTTC
>JAPLOC010000108.1 GCA_026692825.1 Planctomycetota bacterium
CCTTCTCGACGAGTGCGTCCAACGATTCGGTGCCACATTCACGCTCGACATCGCTGGCAACGGCCGTTTCGTCATGATCTCCGACCCGGACGAAGTCCGCGAGGTCTTCCGGGGCGACCCCGAAGTACTGCACTCGGGCGAGGCGAATTCACTCTTCATCGCTACGGTCGGGAGAAACTCGGTCCTGGTGCTGGATGGAGCCCCTCATGCCCGGCAGCGTCGCGTCGTCGTTCCTCCTTTCAGGGGCGAGCGAATGCGGGAGTTCTTCGACGCGATGCGGTCGGAAACACTGGATGCAGTTCGTGATTGGCCAATCGGAGTCCCCTTCCGCAGCCTTCCTTCGTTTCGGAGGATCACCTTGCGGGTGATCCTTCGAACTGGACTGGGACTTGCTCCCGGCCCGGAAATGGATCGCTTTGAAGCGAAGATTGAACGGTTCTTGTCCAACGGCCGCCAGAAATATGCCCTCGTCCTGATGACGATTATTCCGATTGAGAAACTCAGCGGGTCACGATGGATCCCGCTGTTTCGACAATTGAGCGACCTGGACGATGACATCTTTGCTCTCATCGCGGCGCGCCGCAGGGGCGACCATGTAGCGACCGGACAAAACGTACTCGACGACTTGCTCGCCGCGGCGCACGTGGACGGCACCCCGCTCGACGATCGCGAAGTGCGCGATGCACTCATCACAATTCTGATCGCAGGTCACGAGACGACAGCGCTGGCTCTCGCCTGGGCGCTGATCGAAATTGCGGAACACCCGCAGGTCGTTGATCGCCTCGGCGACGAACTCGCGCGCATCACCGGTGGCGAACCGCCCGATGCGGGACACCTGCCGGACCTGGAGTTTCTGGACGCGGCGATCCGCGAGAGCCTCCGACTCCGTCCGGTCGTGCCCTTCGTTGTGCGTAAGACGGTACGGCCGTTTGCACTCGGCGGCCGAGAGTATCCACCCGGTGTGGTTCTTTGCCCGTGTTCCTATCTGGTACACCGCCGACAAGAGCTTTACCCCGATTCCGAATTGTACCGACCTGAGCGCTTTCTGGAGCGGAAATTCGGGCCGCACGAGTGGTTCCCGTTCGGAGGTGGCAACCGAGTCTGCGTCGGGTTGCCGTTCGCGCTCTATGAAATGAAAGTCCTACTTGCAACCGTGTTGAGCCAGGTTCGACCGAGCCGTCCAGCGAAGGCACGGTCCAGGGGCCGGCGGTACGGCATCGTCCTCGGTCCGGACGACAGCGGAAGAGTCGTTGTCCGACCGATTCGTTAGCCTGGCTACCGTCACACGACCCGGCTCCGCGAGTTTCCTATAATTCCGGGCCAGGCTGCCGCCGCCCGGCGGGTTCTCAACCATCGGTTGGTGAGATCCGCCGATGATGACAGACCACCAGTTGGATCAACGATGAAGTACAGCTACGAAGAACTCGCGAAGATGATCGACCACTCGCTGCTGCATCCGACGATGACGGATCAGGAGCTGGACGATGGTTGTCGGATCGCCGCCCGGTACGGCGTCGCGTCGGTCTGCATCAAGCCGTACTACGTCAGCCGGGCCGTCGAACTATTGCGCGGAACGGGGGTGCTGGTGGGAGCGGTGATTGGTTTCCCGCACGGCAACAGCTCCACCGAATCGAAGCGGTATGAGACGGAACTGGCGTGTCGGGAGGGGGCGGTTGAGATTGACATGGTGATCAACGTCGGGAAAGCGCTGAGTGGCGACTGGGCCTATGTGGAGCGCGACGTCCGCGTCGCCTGCGACGAGTCGCATCGCCACGGAGCGAAAGTGAAGGTGATCTTCGAGAACGATTACCTTGCCAAGGGGGGGGCGGGACTTTCGAGCGACGATTTCAAGCGAAAACTCTGCCAGATTTGCGAAGTGGCGGGAGCCGACTGGGTGAAGACCTCATCGGGATACGGGTTCGTCAAACAGCCGGATGGGAGTTACAACTACCAGGGGGCGACGGAACACGATCTCGCCCTGATGAGAGCGTCGGTCTCAGACAAGGTCCAGGTGAAAGCCGCTGGCGGAGTGCGCGATCTCGACGGGTTGATTCGTGTGAGAGAACTGGGAGCGACCCGTTGCGGAGCGTCGGCGACCGTCGCGATGCTCGAAGAGTACCGCCGCCGGGAGGGATTGGAGTCGTCGGGACGGCCGTCCGGCGAATCGTCGGGGCGAATTGGAGCCGGGGGATATTGAGTTCGTTCGCGAGATCGGCGTCGAAAAAGTGTGGACAAATCGATGCGAGCTGGCCACTTTCCTTTTCGATTCGCACGAGAATCTTCGCGAATTTCTGCAAGACGGAGTTTTCACGACGGCTCGCGTGGCAGCCCCGCATCCTCAAACGTGGGCGAAGTCTGGATTGCCAATTCCTTGCGTTCCCATCCCAACAGGCGGACCAGGGCGGCTTGAATCTCGAGCATCAGACTCAATGACGCCGGCACGAAGACCAGGGTGAGAATGGTCGAGATCACCATCCCTCCCAGCAGCACGGCACCAATCCCGCGATACAGTTCACTCCCCGCCCCCGGCGCGATGACGAGGGGCAACAGTCCCGCCAGACCGCTCAACGTGGTCATGAAAATCGGCCGGATGCGGTCGCGTAAACTCTCTAGAATCGCGTCGGCGACCGGCATGTGCGTCTCGCGGATGTTCGCGATCGATTGTTCGACAATGAGAATCGGGTTGTTCACCACCGTTCCCACCAGCATGAAGAACCCGAGCATGGTCAACACATCGAGCGACGGTGGCTCGGACCTCCCCAACAGGAAGTAGTTCATCGCCGACAGTCCCATGAAACCGCCCACCGCCCCCAGCGGAATCGTGAGCATCACTACGAACGGAAACAGCCACGACTCAAACGTCGCCGCCATCATCAGGTAGGTCACCAGAACCGCCAGCAGGAAGTTGTCTCGCATGGAATTCCAGGTCGAGACGAGCTTGTCGGCGGTGCCGGCCAATTCCACCCGGTAGCCTCCGTCGATCAATTCCTGATCGCGCTGTAATGGCTCGCGAATCTCCTTCTCGATCACCTGCATGGCCGTCTCGAGGGGATAGTTGGCCGGCGGAGTGACTTCAATCCGAATCGACCGCTGCCGGGTGCGGTGGTTGATCTGCTCGGGACCGCTGCTGAGACGCACGTCGGCGACGGCACTCAAGGGGAGGAGCTGGCCGGTCGGCATCGCGATCGGCAACGATTCCAGATCCTGAGTTCGGCTGGCGAACTGGGTGTCCCCCATGATCCGCAGGTCAATGCGGTCGCCCCCGGAATAGAAGTCGGTCGCGTACGCGCCATCCACCAGCGCGTCGACCGCATAACCCAGTTCGTCAGCGGTCATCCGCAAATCCGCCGCCTGTTCCCACCGCGGCGTGACGTGAACTTCGGGATTCGAAAGATCGAGGCTCGGGCGGGGAATCGCCTGGGCCCCGGGAATCAACTGAGTCATTTTCGGCTGCCCGGTCGCCGGGTCGATCACTGGTTTTCCCGTGGCAGGGTCGATCTCGGGATGAGGGACGCACTGTCCCAGCACCCGACCGCCGATCTCGACGAGTTTCGAGAGTTCCGGTCCCGTGATTTCAATTTCAATCGTACGACCGCCAGTGATGTTCTGTTCGAACAGGCTCGACTGCTTCGCCACCACGAACGTCCCGGGCAGGTCGGCACCGAACGTTTGCAAGAGTGGTACCAGCTCGGCGACCCGGTTCGGATCCTGCGCACGAATTCCCATGAACACCGACCGCGACCGGGCGACAAAGAAGAAGTCTTCGATGATCGGGTATTTCAGATTGGCGGCTTCGGGAGAGCCGGGATCGACATCGAAATACGGCAGAAGCTTTTGTTCGACATCCTGCCCCATCTGTTCCAGCATCTTGAGATTGTAGCCGGGTGGCGGAATCAGAATGCCCATCACCAGGTTCCGGTTGCCGGTCGGGAGGTATTCGACTTTGGGAGTCAAGACGTAGGTCAACCAGACACCGCCGCCGACAAACAGGAACATCATGCCGATTCGCCACAACAGCCCCGAACGACCGGTCATGACGCCGCGATTGAACCCGACGACAAGATCGACGAACCAGCCCGCCATCGCGTCCATCGGAACGATGAAGAGGCGATTGATCACCTGCCAGATGGCCCGCGGAATCGCCCAGAACGCCTTGACCCACGGTGCCCGGCCGTCGAGCGCGTGCGGGGCAGTGACCCAGTCGGCCAAGCGGTTCTTGCCCGGTTCGGGGGCCTTGAGCAGTCGCATGGCAGCGGTGGGAACGACGGTAATCGCCACGATCATCGAGAATCCGACCGACGCGCTGATCGCCAGCGCGATGTCGCGAAACAACTGCCCCGCTTCTTCCTTGATCATCAAGATCGGCAGAAACACCACCAGGTTGGCGATCGTCGCGTTGAGGAGCGCGCCGGTCACTTCCGACGCTCCGCGAACCGACGCCGTCAGCGGACTGTCTCCCAACTGCCATCGCCGAAAGATGTTCTCGAGCATCACGATCGCGTTGTCAACCAGCATGCCAACCGCGAACGCCAAACCGCCGAGGGCCGGAACGTTGAGCGAACGCCCCAGCAGCTTCATCATCAGAAAGGCCCCGATGGTACTGACGATGATGTGAATGAAAATGATGATTGTCGAGCGGCCATTCCGCAGGAACAACAGCAGTGTGATAAACGTCAGCACCGCCCCTTCCACCAGGTTGTCGACGACGAGTTTTCTCGCCGAGTAGATGTACTCGGTTTCGTCATACACCTGCATCAGCTCCAGCCCCTGCTGCTTGAGCAACCCGTTGTTGAGCTGATCGTTGACCTCTTTCAGCCTGTCCTGCACATCCAGGACGTTCGCACCGATCGACCGCTGGCAGTTGACCGCGATGCACGAGCTGCCGAACCGCGCGACGAAGCCGTCCGGTTTCTTGTGCCCTTTTTCCACCTCGGCGATGTCGTGAACGTAAACGGGAATTCCATTGCGGCGGGCGACGATGACGTTGTCCACCTGATCTATACTGCGAAACTGCCCGAGCGTCCGAACCGAATAGCGGCGTTTCTGTTCCCAGAAGTCGCCTCCCGAACTGTCTTTGTTTTGTGTGCGCAGAGCCTGGCGCAGGTCGTTGATCGTCAGTTCGCGGGCGGCGAGTTTCTCGGGGTTGACGACCACCTGCACCTCTTCTTCGCGCCCCCCCAGCACATTCGAATTCGAAACCCCGGGGACTGTTTCAAATTTTGCCTCGATAAAATCCTCGGCGAATTTGCGCAGTGTCGTGACATCGACCCGTTCGGGAATCAACGACTTGAGGACGGGAAATTGCTCGGCGGCTTTCTTGAGACGCAGGTTTCGCAAGCCGCTGTTGCGGGCCGCCAGCACCGGCTTCAGCGCCTCGGCGGTTTCGGGATACTTTTCCTGCATCTCCTTGACGTCTTCGACCGATGCGGTCCGCTGCATCAGAATGAACCAGGCGATCGGCCGGTCGGCGGCGTTCGACGTGGTGATGACCGGTTCTTTGACGTCGGCGGGATAGAACGGCACTTGCTGCAACCGCGAGTTCACCTTGATCTCGGCGGTCGACATGTCGGTACCGACCGGGAACTCCAGGGTGATCTGCCCCATGGAATCCATGCTCTCGGAGGTCATTTTGCTGACCCCTTCCACGCTCTTGAGCTGCTTCTCCTGCTCTTGAATGATGACCCGCTCGACTTCCTGCGGACTCGCGCCGGGCCAGATCGTGGCGATCGAAAGCGTGGGGGTCTGCACCTCTGGGATGAGCTGCATCGGCATCGAGATCATCGCCAGAATCCCGAACAGCGAGACCAGCAAGACCCCGACCGCCACCTTCACCGGGTTGCGAACGAACGATTCAATGAGCTGCATGAACGGGACTCTGTACGGAATTCACGAATTCGAACCGGGAGGGAACGCAGGTCGCGACGTCAGGCCTCTCACCGCGCGGCCGACGATCGTGCCGTCTGCAGGCTGAATTTCACCCCCTGCCCCGGGCGCAGCCGCTCATTCCCTTCGACCACCACCAGATCCCCCACCTTCAAGCCCGCTTCGGGCGAGACGGGTGATACCTGGATTTCTCCCCCGTCGGCGATGCCCAGTTCGACCGGGACCGGGCGGACCGCCCCTTCATCGCCCCCAGCGGCAGCCGGGTTCACCACGTAGACCATTGGGGACCGTCCGCCAAGAACCACCGCATCCTTTGAAACCAGCAACGAGGATTTCTGTTTCCCCACCGGCAGAATCGCCCGGGCCAGCATGCCCGATTTGAGATCGTGCGTCACCGCGCCGTCTTTGAACCGCGAGGGACGCTTTGGATTGTCCACCCGCACCAGAACCGGGAAGGCTCGCGATCGGACGTCCGCCTGGGGGACAATCGCGTGGATCTTGCCCACAAACGATTTCTGTTTGGTGGAGGCGACTTCGACACGCACTTCTTCACCCACTTCGAGGTCGGCGATCGAGTCTTCGTTGACGTTGACCCGAATGTCGACCGTGTCGATCTCGGCCATTTCAACCACCGACTCACCGTCGCGAATCCAGTGCCCGACTTCGGTGAATTCAGCCGTCACGTAGCCGGTGAAGTACGCTTTGATCGTGTACTTCTTCATCCGGTCCTGAAACAGATTCACCTGTTCCTGCTGCGAATCGACCTTCGCCTGAAGCTGCTTGATCTTCTGTTCCCGCGGGCCTTCAAACACCAGCCTGCGGGCCGCCGAAGCGTCAAGGAACATCGCCTCCGCCTCTTCCGCCTTCGAACGCGCGTTGTCGAATGCCTCCTGAGAGGTGCTTTTCTTCGCCATCAGGCTTTGCTGCCGGTCGAAGTTCGAGAGCGCGTTGTCCCGCCCCGCCTTGGCCGCTGCCAGCTTCGCGTCAGCCTGTTCTTTTTCCACCGGGAACGATTTGACAGACTCCTGAAACTCTTCCTTCCGCTGGCGCAACTCGGCCTCGGCGTGCGCCAGTTCGATCGCGATCGTTCCGGTCAACACTTGGGCCAGCACCTCTCCCTCTTCGACGTAATCCCCTTCGTTGTGCTTGAACTCGACAATCCGCCCCGAAACGGCACTGCCGATCACCGATTTTCGGGCGGGTGTCACGGTCCCCACAAACGGTTGGCCGGTCGACACCACCCGCTCGGTGACGGGGGCCACGCGGACCGGAGCCGGCCCTCCTCCTTGCGCCCATAGGGTTGTCGGAAGCTGGGCGAACGCGGCGAGTACAAACGCACAGGCGAGTCCGGTCGGCAACGACCGGAAAATCGGGGCGCACTTGCGGAAAACGCGGGGAAAATTGCGAGGCATCGAATTCTCGGCAGCCGCTGAGGGAGAGCTGGGAACGACCGCCACGACACGCGTGCGGAATGATTCGCATGCTAAGTGAACCGGGAACCCAGATCAATGGCGCTTGATGCGCCTATCTAAAACTGGGCAAGGCGCGTTTGGCAACTTGAGTTAGACTGGGGGTTCGCGTGCAGCAGGCACGCCCGACGCGGCGTCGGTGGAAGCGCCGTCCGTGAAGGGAATCGCACCATGGTTGGAGACTCCTCTCCAGTTCGAGACCAGTCGATGAATCCGTCCGCCATCCCGAAGAAACGCCGGGCGGGTCGTCGTGCGCCCTGGACGGACGCGTTGTCGTGGGTGATCGCGCTCTCCCTGCTGACGGGCGACTTCTGGCAATCGACTGCGGAGGGGGCCCCCGAAAAAGCCCGCGCGTCGCGGGCGAACCGTCTCGCGAAGGAGACCAGCCCGTACCTTCTGGCGCACGCCCACAATCCGGTCGACTGGTTCCCCTGGGGGGCCGAAGCGCTCGAAAAGGCGAAACAGGAAGACAAGCCGATCTTCCTTTCGATTGGCTACAGCAGTTGTCACTGGTGCCATGTCATGGAGCGGAACTGTTTCTCGGACCCCGAGATCGCCCGCTACATGAACGAGAATTTCATCAATATCAAGGTCGATCGTGAAGAACGCCCCGATATCGACGACATCTACATGGCCTCGTTGCAGATGTACTACAAGCTGATCCGCAATCCACAGTCGGGTGGGTGGCCCCTTTCGATGTTCCTCACACCCGACGGACGGCCTCTGGGGGGGGCGACCTACCTTCCCCCGACGTCCGACGACGACGGTCCCACGTTTCCCGCTCTGATGAAAAACGTCGTCGCGCACTGGTCAGATCCCGCGAAACGCAAGCTGTTTAACTCCAACGCCGACATCCTCACCAAAGAAGTCCGCGACTCGTTCCGAACGCCTCCCGCGATCGAAGCAATTCCCCTCGACGCGGCTCTGGTCACGCGGGTCTTCGAAGGTCTCGAACAGTCGTACGACCCGGAACATGGCGGGTTTGGTTTCACCTCCCGCGCCCCCAACCGCCCGAAATTCCCCGTCCCGCCAAAACTCGCGTTCCTGCAATCCCAGGCGAATCGGGGACCACATGCCCAGTCCGCCGCGAAAATGCTGGCGCTGACACTCGACCGCATGGCGGCTGGCGGTATCTACGATCACGTTGGCGGCGGGTTCCATCGCTACAGCACCGACCGTTACTGGCGGATTCCCCACTTCGAAAAAATGCTGTACGACAACGCCCAATTGGCGTCGATCTATACCGCCGCGTTCGTTCGCACCCGTAATCCCCGGTACCGCGCGGTCGCCGAGGGGACCATCGAATTCGTGCTGCGGGAACTGACCGACTCCAAAGGGGGCTTCCACACCGCCCTCGACGCCGATTCGGAAGGAGTTGAAGGAAAGTACTACGTCTGGACCACCGAACAACTCACCTCGCTGCTCTCCGCCGAAGAACTCGGCATCTGTCAGCAGGTCTACGGAGCTTCTGGCAGAGCGAATTTCGAGGAAGGGCATGTGCTGCAACTGGTCGACTCGCTGGAAGTCTCCGCCGACAAGCTGCAGTTGGATATGACCGACCTCGAACGCTCGCTGGTCGATATCCGCCGCAAGTTGCTGCGGGAACGGGTCCGCCGCAAGGCACCGGCACGAGACGACAAGATTCTGTGCGGCTGGAACGGGTTGATGATCGCGGCGCTGGCGGAGGCGAGCGTGGTGTTCGATCGGCCGGAATACCTGCGTGCGGCACGGACGGCCGCCGAGTTCATCCTGCGCGACATGCGTCAAGAGAATGGCCGTATGTTCCGCAGTTACTGCGCGAACGAACCGCGGATTGACGCCTATCTGGAAGACTACGCGTTGCTGGTGCAGGGGCTGCTCGCTTTGGAACGGGCGACCGGGGAAGAACGCTGGGCGAATGCCGCCCGCAGGATCACCGACTTACAGTTGCAGCTCTTCTGGGACGACAAAGGGGCGGGTTGCTTTTCCACCAGTGCCGAGCATGAACAACTGCTGGTACGCACCAAACCCCCGTACGACTCGGTTATGCCTTCGGGAAACAGCGCGACGGTGCGAAACCTGCTGGCAATCGCCGAATTGAGTGGCGAGAAATCGTATCTGAAAAAAGCGGAAGCGACGCTGAAGGAATTCGCCCCCCAGATCTCGGCGGTTCCGACCAGCATGACGTATATGGCAGTCGGTCTCGTCGATTTGCTGGGACCAGCCGCCGCCGCTCCCGAGAAGCCGATCGATCCTCAGAGTCGCGCCCCGCGTGGCCCGTCCAAGATTAAGCCGTCGGGCTTTGAAGAAGCAGAACGCGAGCCAACGCCAGCGAAGAAAAAGAAGAAACCCGCCGACAAAATCTCGGCCAGGGCGTTCCTCTCCGCCGAGCCACTGCCCCCCGGCCGGACGTGCAAAGTGCAGATTCAGATCGTGGTCGAGGACGGCTGGCACATTCATTCGAATCCGCCGGGAGATCCGGACGGCGACCTACCCACCGAGATCAAGCTGCGTTCGGAGCTCGGTCTCGAACTGAAATCGCTGAAGTTTCCGCTCGGACGGAGTGTCGATCGCGGGGAAGATTCACCGCCGGCGCGGTATCTCGAGGGGAAGGTCGCGGTGAGCGGGGTGCTGGTCATTCCTCCCGAGGCCGCGGGAGAATCGGACGAGCTGGTGTTTGAGATCCAGTACCAGGCGTGCAATGATGCGCAATGTCTGCCCAAGCAGACGTTGAAAGTGGTTGTTCCGATTGAAGTCGCCAAACGGGCGACTGATTCGAAACCCGCCAACGAGAAACTGTTTTCCCCACCGCCGGCGACTCCCGAACGAGGGCCGGCCAAAACCAGGCGCGGCTGATGACACGGAAGATTTGCGTTTTGGGTGGCGGTGCCATGGGGACGGGATGCGCATTGGTCCTCGCGGAAAAGCCGGACCACGACGTGACGCTGTTTTCGCGCGATCCCGGGCGCAACGCCGAGCTGGAACGGACGCGAGAAAACCACCGTTACCTGCCTGGCGTGTCGCTTCCTCCGCGATTGAAATTGAGCGCCGACGCCGCGGTCGCACTGGCGGGTGCTGACCTGATCGTGGCGGCGATTCCCACCAGTTTCCTCCGCACATCGTTGACGGAATTGAAGCCATACATCGGGGCGACGGTGCCGGTCGTCAGCGTGATTAAAGGGATCGAAAACGAGACGTTTCGCCGACCGAGCGAGATCATCACCGAACAGCTCGGCACGCGCCCCGTGGCGACGTTGTGTGGCCCGAGCCACGCCGAAGAATTCAGTCGGCGTCTGCCATGCAGCGTCGTCGTCGCGGGGGAGGACTCGGCGTTCCTCCAGAGCCTTCAGCAGTCATTCACCACCGACCGTTTTCGGGTCTACACCAACCGCGACCTGATTGGTGTCGAGCTGTCGGGAGCTCTGAAAAACGTGGTCGCGATCGCGGCGGGAATTTCCGATGGGCTGAAGTACGGCGACAACGCCAAGGCGGCGCTGTTGAGTCGGGGGATTGTGGAGATGACCCGGATGGGATTGGCGTTGGGAGCCGACTCGGACACGTTTGTCGGCCTGGCGGGGATTGGTGATCTGATCACGACCTGTTGCAGCGGGTATGGACGGAACCGCCGGGTGGGTGAGCAGATCGGCGAGGGAAAAACACTGGCCGAGGCGGTCGCCACGATTCACGGGGTACCGGAAGGGGTCACCACCTGTCGCAGCGTGTACAACCTGGCTCAACGCCTGGGAATCGACATGCCAATTTGCTTTGAGGTGTATCGGGTGTTGTTTGAGGGAAAATCCCCCATTTCGGCAACCGACGCCCTGATGAACCGTCCTCCGAGGTCGGAGGCGAGGATTTCGTAGTGCGGTGAATTCCGTTCAATCCCGAGGAAACAAGGATCCTTCCGATGAACCGTCGATTGTTCATGTTGCTGTCGCTGTCGTTCGGCTGTCTGGGACTGTTTGTGGGTTCGCTCGCGGCAGCGGAACACACAACCGACTCTCTCGACACGGTCAAAGAAAAGATCAAAGCGAAAGAGGCCATCCTGGTGGATGTGCGCGAAAAATCGGAATGGGACGAAGGACACGTGAAGGACGCTCGATTTTCCCCGTTGAGCGAATTGAAAGAAGACGAGTCACTGGAGAAGTTGTTGAAAAACCTTCCCAAAGACAAGATCCTCTACTGCCATTGCCGAGCGGGTCGCCGGGCCTTGACCGCCGCCGACATTCTGAAAAAGAAGGGGTATGACGTCCGCCCCCTGAAGCCGGGGTATGACGATCTCATCAAAGCGGGTTTCGAAAAAGCGGATAAGTAGCCCACTTCCGGTGACAAGAGCAAAGAGAACACCCCGATGACAAATTGTCATCGGGGTGTTGAGTACCGTTGGCACGCGTTCGGCGAGGGGCGTTTCGCGCCCCTCCCGTCCACGTTGATCTATTACAGCTTCGCCAGTTTGGCGATCAGGTCGGCGGTC